>CANRHW010000159.1 GCA_947630525.1 uncultured Clostridia bacterium
TCGGGCGGTTAAGCCGCCCTCATAACGCCTCCGCTTGCTACCAACCTTTTGCGAGCTGGGGCCCCCACAAACAACGAAGTTGTTTGTGGGGAAAAGGAGGAATAGCGTTGCATCGCTTGTTCCGACGCCGTTCTGCACGATTTTTTCGGCCGGCCCCGTGCCTCCAGATTACATAGTGAGTTTCACGCAAGCATTTCCAGCCGCAGCTTATCGGCTATCATGGCGATAAACTCCGAATTTGTGGGCTTGCCCTTATTATTGCTGACGGTGTAGCCGAAAAGGTTGTACAGGGCCTCCTCGTTGCCCCGGACGCAGGCCACTTCAATGGCGTGGCGGATAGCCCGCTCCACCCGGCTTGGCGAGGTATTGTGCTTTTCGGCCACCTTGGGATAAAGCTGCTTGGTCACGGCGTTGATAAGCTCGCTGTCCTTGATACTCATTATTATTGCGTCCCGCAGATACTGATAGCCCTTGATATTGGCGGGAACGCCCACGGAATGGATAGTGTTGGTGACGGTTATCTCAATGGCTCTGTCGCCCGGCCGGTCGCCCGCGCTGCCGCCGCGAAATCTGACGCAAAGCATTTTTATGCGCTCGTAGAGTATATCCCCGCTGCAAGGGCGTATCATAAAGTAATCCGCGCCCAGCTCCATGCATCGGTTGATAAGGCTCCGGTTAGTGGTGGAGGCCACCACTATTATTACCGGGCGGCGGCTCAGGTCCCGCAGCCGCTCCAACACCCCTATACCGTCAAGCCTGCTCATAACCGGGTCCATTATCAAAAGGTCCGGCCTGAGCTTGCGCACCTTTTCCACGGCCTCTTCGCCGTCGCCGGCCACGCCTATAACGCTTATGTCGCTCTTCCCCTCCAGGTATCCGCTTATTTCCTCCTGCACGTCCCGGCCGTCGCCGGCAATAACCGCCTTAATCAGCTTTTCCATTACATATTCCTCCGATTTCGTTTTATTTTATGATATTATATTACCATATTTTGGAATAAATTTCAAGCATAAATTTACATTTTCTGTAAATTTATTTTTCCATATATTGCCATTATATGACATTTCGTCCCCCTTTGTACTCAGTAAGGGCCAAAGGTGCGTCATTAAAGTTTTATCTATTAATGAAAAATTTGGCCGAAACGCATATTTATTAAAATTTAACTTGCTTTTTTTGCCGGCAGGTGATATAATTGTATTGATATAGTAGACTACTAAAGCCAGACAAGGAAGGTGTATGTTTTTGGAAAAGCTCGAGATAACCGGCGGAAACAGGCTGTGCGGCGAAATATCCGTCTGCGGCGCTAAAAACGCCGCCGTCGCCATAATTCCCGCCGCCCTTCTGGTAGAAGGCGTCTGCCGGATCGAAAACGTCCCTGACATAAAGGACGTCCAGCTCATTCTCCAAATGCTGACCCACTTGGGGGCAAAGGTTGAAAAACTGGACGTTAACACCATTGAAATAGATTCCACGAGCCTTAAAACGCACGTTGCCGCATACGACATGGCCAGCCGCATGCGGGCGTCCTACTATTTACTTGGCGCCCTGCTGGGCCGCTTGGGCAAGGCCGAGGTGGCGCTGCCCGGGGGCTGCAACTTTGGCCAGCGGCCCATCAATCTGCACGAAAAGGGCTTCCGCGCCATAGGGGCCAAGGTGACCACCATTCGCGGCCAGGTCATCGCCACTGCCGAGGAGCTCCACGGCAACAGCATTTATCTGGACACGGCCAGCGTAGGGGCCACGATCAATATAATGCTGGCGGCGGTTTTGGCCAAGGGCCGGACCGTGATTGAAAACGCCGCCAAAGAGCCGCACGTGGTAGACGTGGCTAACTTTTTGAACACAATGGGCGCCAATGTCCGGGGCGCGGGCACCGACATTATACGCATCAACGGCGTGGAAAAAATGCACGGCGGCGCCTACAGCATAATTCCCGACCAGATAGAGGCTGGCACCTTTATGCTGGCGGCCGCCGCCGCCGGCGGCGACGTGCTCGTAAAAAACGTCATTCCCCGGCACATGGAGTCCATATGCTCTAAATTGGAGGAAATGGGCGTCGAAATAACCGAATATGACGACAGCATCCGCGTCCGCAGGGACGGGGCAATTCACGGCGTCCGGGTAAAGACCCGCTATTATCCCGGGTTCCCTACGGATATGCAGCCGCAGATGGCGGCCCTGCTGTCCACGGCCGAGGGCGAAAGTACCATTACCGAGGATGTTTGGGACAACCGTTTTCAGTATATCGGCGAATTGCAGCGCCTGGGCGCCGACATCCGCGTTGAGGGCCGCAGCGCGATCATCAACGGGGGCCGGCTTTACGGTGCGCCCGTCCGGGCAACAGACCTGCGGGCCGGGGCGGCAATGATAATCGCCGGTCTCGCCGCCGAGGGCAAGACCATTATCAACGACCCTCACTATATCGACCGGGGTTACAGCAATATTGAGGTACGGCTGCGCTCAATCGGCGCAAAAATCGAGAGAATTTACGAGGTCTGATTTAATCATATGCTAAAGCTCTGCACACTCAGCTCCGGCAGCAGCGGCAACGCCGTCTATGCCGAGGCTGACGGGACCAAGATACTTATAGACTGCGGAATAACCGGCAAGGCCGCCGCTGACAGGCTCCTCTCCATTGGCGTGGACCCGTCGGAGCTGGCGGCCATTTTAGTGACCCACGAGCATATTGACCACATAAAGGGCGTAGGCGTGCTCAGCCGCCGCTTCGGGCTGCCGGTATACGCCAGTATAGGCACCTGGAACGGTATGATAGAGACCGTGGGCGCCATACCGCACGAAAATATACGCTACATAGAGGCGGATACGCCGTTCTCGGTGGACGAGGCCATAATTTTCCCTTTCGCCACCAGCCACGACGCCAACGAAAGTCTGGGCTTTACCGTGAGCAACGGCCAAAAATTTTTGTCTCTGGCCACGGATTTGGGCGTGGTGGACAGATATGTTTATGACAGTATATGTCAGTCCGAACTTTTGGTGCTGGAGGCCAACCACGACGAAAATATGCTGATAACCGGGCCTTATCCGCCCTATCTTAAACAGCGTATATTTTCGGACGTGGGGCACATTTCCAACCGTGTATGCGGGGCGCTCTGCGGCCGGCTGCTCAAAGAGGGCGGACCGGAAAAGCATATACTTCTGGGGCACCTTTCTCTGGAGAACAACACCCCCCAAATCGCCTTTGACACCGTCCGCCGCAGCGTGGAACACGCGGGCGGCAGCGTGGGGGAAGATATTTTTGTCTCCGTAGCGGGCCGCGAGGCGCCCAGCGTTATCCTCGAAGCCTGAACAGGAGGGATATATGAACGTAAATGTTATCGCCGTCGGCAAGATTAAAGAGGATTACTTCATTCGGGCCATAGCCGAGTACGAAAAACGGCTGAGGCGTTTTTGCAGCTTTAATATCATTGAACTGCCCGACCGCAAAATTCCCGACGACCCAACGCCCGGCCAGGAGAGGGAGGTCCTTGACGCCGAGGGGGCCGAAATCCTCCGCCGCCTGGGGAAAAACGACTACGTTATCGCCCTTTGCGTCGAGGGGAAGGAGCTGTCCAGCGAGGAATGGGCCGCCAAAACGGCCGGCGTTCTGCGCACGCACTCTACCCTGACCTATATAATAGGCGGCTCGCTGGGTTTAAGTCCGACCGTAAAGGAGCGGGCCGACCTGCGGCTGAGCCTGGGCCGCGTTACTCTGCCGCACCGCCTGGCCAGGCTGGTCCTGACCGAACAGATATATCGCGGCTTTAAAATCAACGCCAATGAAGCCTACCATAAGTAACCGGGGCTGTAAAAAATCGTGTGGACCGTTTAAGGGCCGGAAGCATTAGCCATGTAATTTGGCCATTTTTTGCCGCCGCCCCTATTTTTTAACAGAATAA
>CANRHW010000160.1 GCA_947630525.1 uncultured Clostridia bacterium
CCGGCCCCCAAGCCGCCGTGAACAAAGCGCCACACCAGATAGGCGTAAGCCACGCCGTCCCGCAGCGCCCACAGGGCGGCGTCGGAAAAGTGCTGTTCAATATATCCTGCCCTTTGCTTGTTGTATATCTTCACATCCTTGTCGGCAAGAGTGCGTATCTTGTTCAAAAACATATCTTTAAGGCCGTAAAGGCGTATGTCCTTGCCATGCCTGGCCTCGCCGCTTTTTTCGGTCAGCACCCATTTTTGCTTGTTGACCTTGGCCCTTTCGTCCCGGTAGCGGTCATAAATTACGCTGCCGCGCTTCATCATTAAAAACGTCACCGCCGAGGCCGCCATAAGGAACACGACCACCAGCGGATGCAGGGAGCCGATTATCCAGCCGAAGGACGCAAAGCTCAAAAATGTCGTTGTCAGCTGTACCATGTCCCAGCATATTTGGGCAAGGTTGCCGTCCAGCACCACGCCGCGGGCTTTCCAATAGCTGTTTTGGCCCTCCTCGCTTTCCAGGCGGCCATAACTCTGGTTCATAGATTTGTTCACGATACGGCGCATATACATGATACGCAGGTCGTAATAGGTATTGTCCTCCTCCGCAGCCGCCCAACCGTGAACCGCGTTAAGTACTATAAGGCCCAGAGTGAGCCCAACGAGCATCGGCAGCAGCCTCCCCCACTCCAGCGGCGCCGAGGCCAGCTCCACCGCCGCTTTGGGCAGATAAATGCCGACTACGTTCTGAGCGGCGGCGCACACGCCCTCCAAAATAAGTACAAAAAACAAGGCTTTGCTGCTGCGGTATATATCCTTCACCACATAGGCAATGTTGGACAAGGTCGCTATTGCGCCCTGCTTTTTTGACTTTTTGACCTTTTCCATTTTTTCACCCCGATGTCAAATTTATTTTCAAAAATCATTGTAACATATCTTTTGAAAATTGTCAATATATTTTAATTAATTTTGTTTGGTTAATTTTAAAAATAATATGGCCGTCGGTTCACCAGGCGGCCATATTATGGGTCGGAATTTATTTTTTAATTAACCTTTACTGCTTCTCTATATGCCACTTTACGCCGCTGCGCGTGTCTTCAAGCGTCACGCCCATAGCCTTTAAGCGGTCGCGAATTTCGTCGGACTTGGCCCAATCCTTATTTTTGCGGGCCTCGGTGCGTTCGGCGATAAGGGCCTCCACCTCGGCGCTGATATCCGTTTTGGTTTCCTTTTGGAGCAAGCCGAGAACGCCGCCCAGTTCCCTGAGCATATTAAGGCAGCATTCCGCGTCACGGCGGCTCATGGTCTTGTCGGAATTGATAAAGCGCACCATCTCGAAAAGCACCGAAATCGCGTCGGCGGTATTGAGGTCGTCATCCATGGCCGCCACAAACTTATCTCTGAAGCCCTCCATAGCGGCGCTTACGCCCTCGTCAAGACCGCCGTCTGTGGCGGAGCCCATGAGATGTTCAAGGTTGCCGATGCAGTTGTACATACGTTCAAGTCCCGTCTTTGCCGCTTCCATAAGTTCGTCGCAAAAGTTAATCGGGCTGCGGTAATGAGCCGACAGCATAAAGAAACGTATCACTTCATAGTCGTACTTTTGTGCAATGTCGCGAACGGTGAAGAAATTGCCCAGCGACTTGGACATTTTTTCGTTATTTACGTTTATAAAACCGTTGTGGAGCCAGTAATGTGCAAAGGGAGCGTCATTGGCGCACTCGCTTTGGGCTATCTCATTTTCGTGATGAGGAAAAATCAGGTCAAAGCCGCCGCTGTGTATGTCGATGGTCTTGCCGAGATAGCGGTTGACCATGGCGCTGCACTCGATGTGCCAGCCGGGGCGGCCAATTCCCCAGGGGCTTTCCCAGCCTATTTCATCGTCCTTGCGCTTTTTCCACAGGGCAAAGTCCATAGGCTCGCGCTTACCGGGTTCAAGCTCCTTGCGGACGCCGCTTTCCAAATCGTCAAGGGGCTGATGACTGAGCTTGCCGTATTCCTTAAAGCTTTTGGTGGAAAAGTAAACGTCCCCGTCCGCCTCGTAAGCATGGCCCTTGTCGATAAGGGTCTGAATAGTCGAAATTATGGCGTCGATATTCTCAGTGGCCCGCGGGTGAACGGTGGCCTCGCGTATACCAAGGCCCTTGGCGTCGACAAAATATTCTTTTATGTACTTGTCAGCTATCTCTTTAACCGTGCAGCCCTCTTCCTTGGCCTTGTTTATGAGCTTGTCGTCCACATCGGTAAAATTCTGGACAAAATTGACCTTATATCCCCTGTATTCGAGGAAGTTCCTGAGACAGTCAAAAACGATAAAGGGCCGGGCGTTGCCCAAGTGAAAATAATTGTATACCGTCGGTCCGCAGGAGTACATTTTTACTTCGCCCTCGGTTATAGGAACAAAATCCTCTTTTTTTCGCGTAAGAGTGTTGTAAAGCTTCATATCAATTCTCCTTTTGGTAATTTTCTCCGCCTATATTATATATCAGTTTTTCAAAAAATACAACAGGCAAAACAAATTTTTTAAAAAGTGCTTAATCCTCTTAGTGGCAGTCGTTATTGCGCCGAACGCCACATATATTACAGTACGCCGGCATCATCGGGGCTCCCCGCCCGGCAAAACCGCGCCTCAAAAAAATCGCGCCCCGGACTATCCCGGAACGCGATCAAGTTCGGCTATACGCCGCTGGTCTGAGTGGGGAGACTTGAACTCCCGGCCTCTTGAACCCCATTCAAGCACGCTACCAAACTGCGCTACACCCAGATATTGCAGCCGTTTTTCCGACTGCTTTGTTATTATACAATAAAAACGAGCTTTTGTCAAGACCTTTTTCAATTTTAAGGGAAAATTTTTGTACGGCTAAAAGCCGTCGCCGTCGAAGATTGTATATTTTTGAACACTGATTATGTAAACAATTGCTGCAAATATTTATAAAATATTCATAAATTTTCGGAAAAATGGGGTTGACACGCGATTATATATGTTGTATAATATAGTCAAGGACGGAAGAACATAATATGACGAAAGGAGTTGGAGGGTATGAAGAACATCAACAAGGACAGCGTTCATGAAAGCTACTACAGTACTTTGGGCGTAAGCAGGCACGCCGACGCTTCGGAAATCAGGTCCGCATACAAATCGCTGGTAGCCGACCTTGACTGCGAATGCGCCGAGGATGTGGATATCGAACGCAGCGCAAAAAAGGCATACAGCGTTTTGGCGGACAAAAATTTGCGTATGCGCTACAACAACACCCTCGACGCCCAGGCTGGTTACGACGAAGACGAGCCCGGCTCCGACGCTCATGACAATGACGGAGAGACCGCCGTAACGGTTTATACCATAGACAGCCGCGGCAACTGGTATACGGAAAAGCACAGCAGAGACAACCTGCCTGGCTTCAGCGGCACTGACGCTTATGTTCTGCGAATTAATGAGGAAGAAGGGAAGGTTGTTCCCAAAGACCTGTGGAACCGTTGGAGGGACCTTTGCGCCATATGGCGAAGCAAAAACGCAATTAAAGGCTCCATTGGCGACATTTGCCTTGACGTGGACCTCATCTCAATGAAAGACGGCAGGCTCGAATATACAAAAACCCTGCGCAAGGTATCGCAGCTGCCGCTCATCTTTCCCAAAACCGTTGGCGAACTGGGCAAGGTTTACGCCTACAAAAACGAGAGCGGCGAGGTAATGCTGGTGGAACAGTATGACTGGATGCACCTACGCCGGATTATGGAAAAGCAGAGCCTCTATAAGTACGAAAACACAGGCTGGTGACGATTTTTGTATATATTGTACAAAAATCGTCGCATAACATTGTAAAAATCGTACAAGTGCAATGTTGATAATTTTTCAAAAAAGGAGTAGAATAATAACGTACTC
>CANRHW010000161.1 GCA_947630525.1 uncultured Clostridia bacterium
CGGGCCGAGCAGATGGCCGCCTTGGTCGGATCGCCCATTTCGGCCACCATATTGGCGGCCACGGCCGTATTTACCACCTTTGTCTGTACCCATTCCTTGTCGGAAAGGTATTCCTTGCTCTGATAAAAGCCCTGCTCATGAGAATAAACCTGCTCTATCATGTCTATCGAAGCGTCCTGAGTGCCCGCCAGGCAGTGGCGCACCTCCACATAAGTTTCGCCGGCAATGTAGACCTCGTATTTATTCAACAGGTCAAAGACCTCCATTATGGAGCCTGTGGAGTAATTTTCCACCGGCAGCACGCCGTAGTCGGCCCTGCCAGTCTCCACCTCGCGGAACACATCCTCAAACGTAAGCACGTTATATATACTGTCGCCAAACACCGCGGCAGCGGCCTCGCTGCCGTAGCTGCCGTTGATGCCCTGATATGCCGCGGTGCCGCTGAGGCGGCCCTTTTCATATGTGCGCATTATGCTGCGCTGGAGCTTGCGGCTTTGGGATAGTATGGCCTTGAAAAGCTCCTCGATGTACCTGTGGTAGGCGGGGTTTTCGGCTCTTGACACCCTGTCGGCAAGGATGAGGCGTTCCCGCTCGGGGTCGAGCACCTTCATGCCGCTGAGCATTTTGATGTTCCCTATCTCCTCGCAGGCGGCCATGCGTTTTTCAAAAAGGGCCACCAACTGGGTGTCCACCTCGTCTATTATTTTACGCTGTTGTTCAAGCTCAGTCATTTATCTTTTTACCTCCCAGTAAAAAATCCATGGCGCACAAGGCGGCGCAGCCTTCGATAACCGGCACGGCCCGGGGCACGATGCAGGCGTCGTGCCGGCCCTTGACAACAAGCTCCCTGTCGTCGCCGGTGCGGAAATTGACGGTCTTTTGGGGCTTAGATATCGACGGAGTGGGTTTGACGGCCACACGGAAGACGACGGGCATAGAGTTGGTTATGCCGCCGTTTATGCCGCCGTTATTGTTCGTCCTCGTGCGGACAAGGGGGCCGTCCATATAAAATTCGTCGTTGGCCTCGCTGCCGCGCATGGCGGCGAAACCGAAGCCCGCGCCGAACTCCAGGCCCTTTACCGCCGGGACGGCAAACAAAAGCTCCGCAAGGCGGCTTTCAAAGGCGCCGAAGATAGGGTCGCCAAGCCCGGCTGGCAGACCGTTAAGGCTGCATTCTATCACTCCGCCCACGCTGTCGAGGTCGGATTTGGCGGCCATAGCCAGCTCGTACATCCGCTTACCTTTTTCATCGCTGAGCGTCGGGAAAGGCTTGGCTTTAAGGGCCGCAATCTCATCGGGGCCGAGGTCCGAAAGCGACGGGCCCTCGTCCTCAATGCCGCCGATACTCTTTATCCGCGCGGCGGCGTACACGCCTCTGCTTTCGAGCCAGACTTCGGCAAGGGCGCCGGCAAAGACGAGCGGCGCCGTCAGGCGGCCCGAAAAGTGACCGCCGCCCCGATAATCGTTGTAGCCGCCATAGCGCACAAAGCCTGAATAGTCGGCGTGACCGGGACGGGCAGTCTCGGCAAGCTCGGAATAGTCGGCGCTGTGCTGGTCGCTGTTGTATATGACGAAAGCCAGCGGCGTGCCGGTGGTTTTACCGTTAAAAACTCCGCTCAGTATCTCGGGCTTGTCCGGCTCCTTCCGGGCGGTGGTGATAGCGCTCATGCCCGTGGCACGGCGCGCCAGCATACGTTCTATCGCCTCCATATTCACCGAAATGCCGGCGGGCAGGTCGTCGATAACGCCGCCGATGCCGCGGCTGTGCGACTCGCCGAAAACGGTCAGCTTAAAGTTTTTTCCCCAATATGAGCTCATCTTATCTTACCCCCAAGCCTTTCAAACCTCTCCCAGAAATCTGGCATACTCTTGTTCACGCTTTCGGCCCCGTCGACGGTCAGCTCACCCTCCACATGGGGCGATACCGCCGCCAAAGCCATGGCGATGCGGTGATCGTTGTGAGAACTGCAAACCGCCCCTTTGAGCGGTTTGCCGCCATGTATCACAAGATAGTCTCCGCCCTCGTCAACATCCGCCCCAAGGCGGCGTAGCTCCTGAGTTACGGCGGCGAGCCGGTCGCTTTCCTTTATGCGGAGCCGCCCGGCGTTGACTATTCGGCTCTCGCCGGGGACCGTGGCCATTACGCAGGCCAACACCGGGACAAAGTCGGGTATCTGGCTCACGTCCACAGTGGCGGGGCGCGTCGCCCTGCCGTCCGAAGCAAAGCCGTCCCCGGTCTGTCTTATGTCCATTCCCATACGGCGGTAAACCTCCACCGTGGCCCGGTCGCCCTGTATGGACGCGGGATTAAGTCCGCGGCAGTCCGCGCCCATGGCCAGGAAGAACCCCGCCTGAGAATAGTCGCCCTCCACCGTGTATTCAGCCGGAATATATTTCTGGCCGCCGCGAATATAATACGCGCCGTCTTCGGTCAGGATATCTATACCAAATTTCTTCAATACCTCTATTGTCATATCCACATAGCCCACGGACTGGAGCTCGGTAGTCAGCGCTATGCGGCTGTCGCCGTCAAGGAGGGGCAGGGCCAGGAGCAGGCCGGTTATGAACTGGCTGCTGACGTCGCCCCTGAGTCTGTACTCTCCGGGGACGAGCCGCCCCCTTGCGGTGAGAACGCCGTCCCTGAGTTCATAGCCTATGCCCTGTTCCTCAAATATGCGGAAGTAGTCGTCAAGCGGTCGTTCCATAAGCCGCCGCGAGCCCCTTATTTCAAGCCTATCGCCAAAAGCAAGCGAAAGCGGTATCATAAAGCGCAGCGTGGAGCCGGACTCCCCGGCATCCATTGGCGCGCCGGTCTTTAAGGCCTCCATGCACCTGCGGGTAGCGCTGATGTCGGCGCTGTCGCCAAGATTGCGAACCTGCCCGCCGCCCAGCATGGCGCAGATAAGCGCCCGATGACTGTAGCTTTTGGAGGGCGGCATAACCATCGCGCCCCCAAGGCGCGACGGAGTTATAGTCACTTTCATGCCCTGTCCCCCTTAACTATTTCCTCAAGGACAGATTTATCAACTTTCATGTAATATCCGTCGCCCATCTCGCGGACAAGCACGATGCTGAGGCTGTCGCCCTTGCGCTTTTTATCGTGTACGGCCGCGCCGGTCAGTTGGGACCGGTGCTCGCAGTCGGTGGGCAGGCCGTATTTTTTGTTCAGCGCCTTTATCGTTTCAAGGGTGCCCGGCTTTGTATAGCCCATTTTTTCGGCGTACTCGGTCATTATGCACATACCTATCGCCACGGCCGCGCCATGGCTGAGCGTGCCGTAACCGTAATAATTTTCAACGGCGTGACCGATGGTATGGCCGAAATTGAGGAGCATACGCTCGCCGGTGTCGCGCTCGTCATTGACGACTATTTGGGCCTTTATCTCACAGCAGCGGGCCACGATATCCGCCAGCTCATAGCTGCCGGAAAGGAGCCTCTCCCCCATTTCCTTATCCCTGATGGCGGCGTATTTGATTATTTCCGCCATGCCGCAGGCCACCTCCCGTTCGGGCAGAGTGGCGAGGGTATCCATGTCGATAATTACCGCCGACGGCTGATAAAAGGTGCCCACAAGATTTTTGCCGCAGGCGAGGTTAACGGCAGTCTTGCCGCCAACGGAGCTGTCAACCTGGCTGAGAAGGGTCGTCGGCGCCTGTATAAGAGTAACGCCTCTGAGCAGAGCCGAGGCCGCGAAGCCGCCCAAGTCGCCTACTACGCCGCCGCCCAGAGCGACCACGCAGTCAGAACGGGAAAAGTCGTGTTCCATTATCTCGCTGCAGACCCGTTCAAAAACCGCAAGGCTTTTGCTGTTTTCACCGGCCTCCACCTCTACTTTAAACGGCCGCGCCCCGGCGGCGATAAGGGCGGC
>CANRHW010000162.1 GCA_947630525.1 uncultured Clostridia bacterium
GAGCGGCCATTCCCGAGGCGAACAACTTCAAAGCGATAGAGGGGCTTGGCATAAGCGCCGTTGTCAACGGTGAGACCGTTCTTGCGGGCAACCGCAAAATGATGGAGGAATACGGCGTTGACATCTCCGCCTGCTCCGCCGGGGCCGAGGCTGCGGCAGGCCGGGGTGAAACTCCCCTGTATTTTTCAAAAAGCGGCAAGTCAATCGGCTATATTGCCGTAGCGGACCCAATCAAAGAGGATTCCGCAGCGGCGGTAGGCGAGCTGAGCTCCATGGGGCTCAAAGTCGTCATGCTCACCGGCGACAACAGCCGCACCGCCCAGGCGGTAGCATCCCGTGCGGGCATCGGCGAGGTCATTGCCGAGGTGCTGCCCGCCGACAAGGAGAGCAAAATCAGAGCCCTGCAGCAGAGCGGCAAAGTCGCAATGGTCGGCGACGGCATCAACGACGCCCCGGCAATGACGCGGGCCGACGTGGGACTTGCCATTGGCAGCGGCACGGACATTGCCATTGAAGCCGCCGATATAGTTCTGATGAAAAGCTCCCTGCTTGACGCCGTAGGCGCGGTAAAACTCAGCCGGGCCACGCTCCGCAACATAAAGCAAAATCTGTTTTGGGCCTTTTTCTACAATGTGATTGGCATACCCGTGGCGGCCGGCGCTCTCTACCCCGCTTTCGGCCTGAGTTTGAGTCCAATGCTGGCCGCCGCCGCGATGAGCTTCAGTTCCGTATTCGTCGTGACCAACGCGCTGAGGCTCAGAAGATTTAAGGCGATACCGCAAAAAGCTTCCCCGCGGTCTTTCGCGGCACAGCCTTGAAAAAGATAAATTAACTACCGCACAAGGGGGTCAGTTTATGAATGTTTACGACTTCGACAATACAATTTACGACGGTGAAAGCGTGCTTGACTTTTATCTTTATTGCGCCCACAGGTATCCGTCGATATTGAAATACTCGTTTATAATACTGACTTCCTGGGTGAAATACAAGCTTTTGCTGCTCAGCCGTGAAAAGCTCCTTGAACTGGCCGAACAGTACGCGGAGAAGTTTTTCCGCACGGTCAGCAACGTCGACGCCATGGTCAAGGACTTTTGGGACAAGAAGGAGAAAAAAATCAAAAAGTTCTACCTCAACAATCACCGTGACGACGACGTAGTGATATCGGCGTCGGTGAACTTTCTCCTCGGCGACATTTGTTCCCGCATCGGGGTAGCGCACTGTATATGCTCAAAAGTAAATACCGACACCGGGAGAGTGGAAAATCTGTGTTTCCGCCAAAACAAGCCCGGTATGTTCCGCGAAAAATTCCCGAATGAAAAAATTGAAAATTTTTACTCCGATTCCATGAACGACGCTCCAATGATGCGTATGGCGGAAAACGCTTTCCTCGTCAAGGGAGAAAACGTGCGGCCCGTGCCGAAAGATAAGCTTGCCGCCGAAAGGTAGATATTGACTGCAAACTCCCGGCATAACCTCCGCTCCGACGGACAAAATAAGTTCGGAGGTGCAAACAACATGACCACAAAGGAACTACTCTATATCGAGGACGCGCTGGGGCACGAAAAATATTTCCAAACCCGCTGTAAGGAAGCCGTTAGTCAGCTTCAAGACCCTGAACTTAAAAGCACGGTCGAAGAGCTGGCAAAAAAGCACGGCAAGATATTTCAGAGCTTTTACGGCTTGCTTTAAGGAGGTATAAATCATGGATGACAAATGCTTGATGGAAGGACTTCTCCTTTTGGAAAAAGGCGGATGTGACCTTTATATGCACGGCACAATCGAATCCCCTACCGGCAACGTTCACAGGGCGTTTGACAGCGCTCTTCAGGAATCCCTGAATATGCAGGACAGCATCTACTCCGACATGGAGAAAAAGGGCTGGTATTCCACCGAAAATGCCGAGCAGCAGAAGATCGATTCCGTAAAGACCAAGTTCAGCAGCACAGTTATGGCGTAAAAATGTAAAAAAGGATATCCGCACATTTGAGCGGATATCCTTTTTTACATTACAACACTCACATTTCGGCAACAAGATCGCGCATATTGTACATCCCGGGGGCCTTGCCCACCATAAACTTGGCGGCCTTGACCGCGCCGACGGCAAAAATTTCCTTGCTCGTAGCCCGATGCGTCAGCTCGACTATCTCATCCTGCCCGGCAAAAATTACGCTGTGCTCGCCAACGATAGTGCCGCCCCGGACGGAATGAAGGCCTATCTCATGCTTGCTCCGCTTTTTGCGGACGTCGTGACGGTCATATATATACTCATTGTCCGCCTTGCTGACGTCGTTTATAGCGTCGGCAATGGCCAGCGCCGTACCGCTGGGAGCGTCGATTTTCTGGTTATGGTGCTTTTCGATTATCTCAATATCAAAGCTGTCCTCCAAAAGCTGGGCGGCCCGCTGCGCCAACTGGATGAGCAGATTTATGCCCAAACTCATATTGGCCGAAAAGAACACAGGCGTTTCCTTCGAGGCCTCCGCCAATTCTTTCTTCTGTTCATCGGAAAAGCCCGTGGTGGCAATGACCGCCGGAATATTTGCTGATTTGGCAAATTCCAGCGTCCCCGTCAACGCCGAGGGGTGCGAAAAATCGATTATCGCGTCGCCCTTTATTTCGGGATTGAACTCGGTATACACCGGGAAGCCGTTCTTTTTTTCACCGCTGATATCAACCCCGCAAACTATTCGCGCCTCCGGGTCGCCGTCAACAAGCCGGCAGATGACCTGACCCATTTTACCGTTGCAGCCCACAAGAATTATATCGGTCATAACGTTCTCCTTTGTTATGTATGCCTATTATTTGATAAGGCCGTAGGTGCGCATGGACGCCTTAAGCCTTTCGAGATTGGCCGGCGCCATTTCACACAGCGGCAGGCGAAGCTCCCCGGCGTCATACCCCATAAGGCGCATGGCGGTCTTTACGGGTATGGGATTGACCTCGCAGAATAGCGCACCGATAATATCCATTGCTTCAAGCTGCAGCTTGGCGGCAGCCTTGTAGTCGCCTTCAAGGCACTTGGCTATCATGTCGTGGCTCTTCTTTGGAGCAACGTTGGCAAGAACCGATATCGTTCCCTTGCCGCCGATGGAGCAAATTGGAACGTTCATATCGTCGTTGCCGCTGTAAACATCTATCTTATCTCCGCAAAGGGCCAGCATTTGAGCGGTAGTCGCAATGTTGCCGCTCGCTTCTTTAATGGCGGCGATATTTGGATGCTCGGCCAGCTTTGCCAGCGTAGCGGGGGCAATTGAGCAGCCCGTGCGGGACGGCACGTTATAGAGTATAATCGGGATATTAACGTTGTCGGCCATAAGCGTAAAATGCTTTACAAGTCCGTCCTGAGTAGCCTTATTGTAGTAAGGAGTCACGTGAAGCAGCGCGTCGGCCCCAAGCTTTTCGGCGGAGCGGCTGAGCGCCAGACCATGCCGGCTGTCATTGCTGCCGGTGCCGGCAACAACCGGGATACGGCCGTCCACCTTTTTAATAACCCTCTCAATAACGCTGAGATGTTCTTTGTCGTCCATAGTAGAAGCTTCGCCCGTGGTACCGCAGGCAATTATGGCGTCGGTGCCGTTTTCGATTTGAAACTCCACAAGATGGTCGAGTTCTTCATAATTGACGCCGGTGTTGGTAAAGGGCGTAATAAGAGCACAGCCGGAGCCGGTAAAAACAGTTGACATGGTACTAACCTTCCTTTTAATGAAATCATTTCATATTATGTAATTCTTAAAGATAATGTTATCCTAATGTAATTATACCATTTTCTATATCCCCTGTCAAACTCTTTTTATATAAAAAC
>CANRHW010000163.1 GCA_947630525.1 uncultured Clostridia bacterium
CCGGGCGGCGCTGTGGTCATGCTCGAACATATTAATTATGGCCGTCCACAAGAGCTCCAGATCCTCCTCCGAAAAGCCGGTAACCTTTTGGGCGAGCATGGCGGAAACATAGCCCTCCGCCCTGTAGAGACCGTAGGGTATTACGCTTTTACGGCCCATTTCCGTCTGGCCGGTCTCCATGCGGCCATCAGTGGTCCTGGCCTGGCGAGTGATGGACACATCTTGAATGTAAACGGGGTCAACGCTTTTGGCAAAATTTATCTGAACCGGGCCGCGCACTATGCCGCAGGGGTCGTCGCCGGTGCTCATTACCGCGCCGAAGGTTCGGACGTCATAATAGCTTTTGCACATAAAGTCCCTGGCCGCAAGAACGTCATCGGCGTTTTTGCCCTTTTGACCGGTCTGGAGGCCGTTTTCCTCATATATGGCGGCGAACTTGGAATTAAGGGATCGGTCGGGCTTGATTAGAATATTGTAGCCCGGCTCCCCCTCCTTATAAATCTCCACAAAGTTGCGTATCTTGCGCTTGATACACACGTCGGTCATTATGCCCAGCGAGGTTTCTGGGTCGATACGGGGCAAATTGCCCGCGTCGGGGTCACCGTTGGGGTTGCCGTTTTCCACGTCGAAAATCATTACAAACTCATATCTGTTTTTAATAGCTTCCATTTTTCATTCCGTCCTTTCAATTATTCTTTTTCTTCTTTTTTCGCATAAAAGCTCTGAACCTGCTGATAGTATCCGATTATGAACTTTCCCTGCTCGACCAGCGGCAGGGCGGCGGGGTAGCTGTCTCCCAGCTTGTCAATTATCTCGCCTATAATGATATTGTCAATTTTGGCGTATTCGTCCTTTTTCAAGTGATACTGGGCCAATCTCATGAGCTGGGGGAATACCACCTGGGGTTTTGAACAGGCGGCGGCGAAATACCCGTCCTTTATCGTCCTGTTAAGCTCTCCCTCGGCGGCGTTTTGCTGAACCCTTTCCAGCACGGCGAAGAGCCTTCCGCAGAGATAAGCTGGGTTTGTATTGGCCTTATTCAGAGCCATATCTATTTCCTCCTTTTCGTTATTAAATCTTGCTTTTCTGTTGACGCAGGCTTTAATTATGCCCGCCCTGACATAGTTTACGCTCTTGTCGGTCTTGGCTCGACGGACCGCGGTTTCGAGCAGGCTGTCGGGATAGCGTCCGCCGCCGAGTATCGACATGAACAACGACGCTATGAGCGGGGACGGCACCTTTTCATTTTTGCTTTTTGGCGAAACAAGCTCTTTGAGTATGCGCCAAAGGGGTATCTGATACCTGCCGCCCTCCTGGGTCATATCCGCCTGATGGCGGGCGACGTTCGCGAACACCTCGCCGAACCTGTCGCGATATATGAATTTCTGCGCCACCCGGGCCACGTTAGGCGCCAGGCCCACCACGTAAAAGTCGGCGTTCTCGTCCACGCCGTCAAAGGCCGACAGGTCCGCGTTGCGTCCCTGGGCAATTTCTTTGACCGCGGAGTGGAGCATGGCGTCCAGCTCCTCGTCGTCCGGCCCGTCGCCGCCAAACATTGACATGAACAAATCCGCCTCGGTCTCGCCCTTTTCGGATTGGGCCCAAAACACCACCGTCATATCCTCTATGTACATTCGGTGCCTCGGGTCGGATATCAGTATGTTCAGCGCCTCGGTGTAGCGCTTCATGACCTCTTGAGAAATGGAGCTGTTGTAGGACTGAGACAAGCCGTAGGACTCCTCCGCCGGGCTGTTGAAGCACACAACGGCCGTGCCAGTGGGCTGCCCGCCTCGGACGCCCTTTATTTTATCGTGTATCCTCGCAATTGACGCGGGCCGGCCACTTACGGCGCAAATGCCGTCCGTCTCCTCATCTACGGACGAAAAGGCCTGACATCTTTTCTTAATCTCGCTGTCACCTTGGAGCATCTCATCCGGATGCCCGTCAAGGGCAAAACAATAATTTCCGCCGCCGTAATCCTTGCCCAAAGCGATCAGCTTTGGATTTTCCGTTTCACTTTCAGGCTTCCAGTTCAAGAGGAAATTTCTGAATGCAACGACGACGTCCGAGCGCAGGTCACCCACAAGCTCAAGGTTGTACTCCACAAATTTTTTGTGCCGTTCGGCGGCCTTTTCTCCGTCGGTGGTCAAGCGTTTCCCATTTTTATCATAGCTGAGCCCGAAAATATACAGCGGTCTGTGGTCAATAGGGTATGCCGCTATGGCCGTAGTGGGAGGCCTTTCGGGGAAATTGAGTTCCTTAGTCTGTTTTTTGGTTTTGCCCTTGGCGTCGGGCGACGTCGGGAGGACTGACCTTGCCGGCGGAGGCCAGCTTGTCATAGTATTCGTTCAGCGCGCTTATCAGCATCTTATATCCCCCCTGTATTTTGCCACGTCAATGACCCCGTCCACCATGTGAGGGCGGTAAAATCCGGGTTTTGCGCTGTCGGAAAATTGGGGCACGTTCCAATCGCCGTTCAGGGGGCGGCCTCCGTCCTCAAACTCCATGCGGTAAAGCATGAAGCCCAAATCCCGGTCGCCCATAAGGCTTTCGTCCACGTCGCCAAATGGAAACTCGTCCACGAGCTTTATTTCCCTAACTGAAAATTCCCTGCACCCAAGCACCGGCTGACGGAAGCACTGACCGTTTTCCAGCCGCCGCCGCAATATGGCGCTGTACTTGGCTTCGCTTTCATCCTCGCGTTCAGAGCGCAACCCCGTCATCTCAAAATGGAACTCAATTCCGTAAAGCACGTCCCTGAGCACCATGCCGCCCCGCTGGTTTATACTCTCCTTCGTGTAAATTTCAGGCTCGCCGCCCTTGCCTTTCATGGCGCTTTTTACGGCGGAAAGAACAATCTTGTCCTTAACCTCGTTGCGGCGGATGTTGACAAATTTTATCGGTTTAAAAACCACGATTTTGTCTATTACGTATCTGATTGCCGGCTTCCAGAATACGCTTTTGATAAGTCCCTCCAAAGCGCCCGGAGTGGGAACGTCATAACTGACGCGCTCCACTTTCAGCTCTGGTCGTGTAAAACAGGCGTAATCGCCGCTGACCATGATTTTAAAGCCGTAATTTTCTGTCATATATATCCCTCCTTTTTTACAGTATATAGTCTATTTCTCTGTCGAGGTCCAGTCCCACAAAGTCCTTGTCGTAATAGGCCGTGTTTGTAAGGGCCCATATTCCGCCGGGGAGCTGTTCGACTATGCCCATTTCGACCATTTTTTTAAACTCGTAATGTCTGACCGAGGCACAGTATTTTTGCAGCTTCCTTTTAACTGAAAGCACGCCGTTTTCAAGTTTTTCGATATTTTTCACAAGACCGGCGTTTTCATCGTCGGGTATGAGTATGCCCACGGTCTCGTTGTCGATAAGCCCGAACTGCTCCGCGTAGCTGCGGAAAGGTATGGCGTCGCATCTAAGGGCCGCCATCTCCTCAGTTATGCTGCTTTTGGCAATATTTTCATCCTTCAGGGCAAAAAGCCGGCGGTAGTATTCCTTTATGCACTCCTCGGAAGCAACATTGTCATACTCCCGAAAAAGAGAACGAGTGATATTCGATTTCGTGGCGATGTCGCCGTAGGCTCTGCCCGTCTCAAAAACTATGACCTCGCCAAGGCCGCGCCTGCCCTCACGGTTGCAGCGGCCTCCGCCCTGGATAACGCTGTCAAGGCCGGAATTTTCCCGCATGACGGCATTGAAGTCCAGGTCAACGCCCGCCTCGATGAGGGAGGTGGAAACTACCGCGATGTTCTCTCCCGCCGCAAGGCCTTTGCGTA
>CANRHW010000164.1 GCA_947630525.1 uncultured Clostridia bacterium
GAAAACTTCCACATCACCGAGTTTGCCGAAAAGCCCGCCGAGCCCAAGAGCAATCTGGCCTCCATGGGCATCTATGTTTTCAGTTGGCCGGTGCTGAAGCGCTACCTGTCTATGGATGAGGGCAACCCCAACAGCAGCAACGACTTTGGCAAGAACATTATTCCCAATATGCTCAACAACTCCGAGGCTTTGTACGCTTACGGCTTTGATGGTTACTGGAAGGACGTCGGAACCGTCCAGAGCCTTTGGGAGGCAAATATGGACATCATAGCCGACCCGCCCGCCTTTGAGATTGACGACAAGGATTGGAAGATATTCTCCCGCAATCCCGTCAAGCCGCCCCACTATATGGCCAAGGGCTCCAAGGTGACCAATTCGGCCATAACCGAGGGCTGCGAGATTTATGGAACAGTGCGCCACTCCATTCTTTTTGAGGGCGTCACCGTGGGCCGCGGCGCGGTAGTTGAGGATTCCATTCTCTTCCCGGGCGCGGTGGTCGGCGACAACTGCGTAATCTCGAAGACCATAATCGGCAACGACACCGTTATTTCCAACAGCTGCACCATAGGCGACAAGACAATACTTGACGACCCCCACAAAAACAAATATTGTTCGGCCGGCATCAGTCTTATCGGCGGAGGCCTTGTGATTTCCGAGGGCATGAAGATCGGCCCCGAGGCAATGATCAAGGAATCCATATGAACGAAAGGAGACGATTTTAATGAACAATACAATGGGTATAATTCTTGCCGAAAACAGCGAGATACGTCTCAATGAGCTCACCGACGTACGCTCGGTGGCGGCTCTGCCTTTCGGCGGCCGATATAGGCTCATAGACTTCATACTTTCCAACATGGTCAATTCGGGCATAATCAATGTGGGCATAACCACCCTGTTCAACTATTCCTCCCTTATGGACCATGTGGGCAGCGGCACTCCATGGGATTTGAACAGAAAGACCTACGGTCTGTTCATACTGCCCCCCTACATCAGGGGGGGCAACAGCGCCGGCAGCTCCCGGGGCAGCGTCGACCTGCTGTACGGAGTGCTGACGCATCTGCGCCGCAGTCCTCAGCGCCATGTACTTATAGCGGGCGGCAACCTGATTTGCAATATGACCTTTGACGCGGCGATGAATTTCCATAAGCAGAACGAAGCCGACGTTACGGTCATCTATAGTAATCTGTCCGAAAATCCCGACCAGCTCAAACGCACCACGGTTTATGAGTTGGACAGCGAAAACCGCGTTATCGGCATTGAGCACAACCCCCGCAATCCCAAAACGCCTTACAGCAGTATGGATATGTACATACTTGAACGCACGCTGCTCATAGATATGATAGAAGAAGCTTATGCCAAAGGCAGCCACGATTTCATCAAGGACGTGCTGCTGGCAAATATTAACAGCCTAAAAATTTACGCTTATGAGCACAAGGGCTTTGTGGGCCGCGTTGACAACATAAAGAGCTATTACGAAAACAGCATGCTCATGCTTGACGACGCTATCCGAAAGGAGCTTTTCTCCGGCGAAAATCCGATATATACAAAGGTCAAGGACCAGGTTCCCACCCGCTACGGCGAGAACTCGAACGTATCCGACTCACTTATCGCCGACGGCTGCTCCATTGACGGAACCGTGGAAAACTCCATTATTTTCCGCGGCGTACACGTTGGCAAGGGCGCCGTCGTGCGCAACAGCATTATCATGCAGAACTCCATCATTCAGGAAAACTGTGACCTTGAAAGCGTCGTAATAGACAAGGAGTGTACGCTCCGGCCGCTTAAACGGCTCATAGGTCAGCCAAACTATCCCATTATACTTCCAAAGCGGACAATGATATGACATTTTAAATGAGGGATGAGGAATGAGGAACAAGGAATAGCGTATATCAACTTTCAGCCTTTATTCCCGGTTCCAAATTCCTCATTTCTAATTAATGATTAGGAGTTTTATCAATGAAAAAGATTTTATTTGTCACCAGCGAATGCGTTCCCTTTGTCAAAACCGGCGGTCTGGGCGACGTGGCCGGCGCGCTGCCCAAGGTGCTCAACCAGAAGGACTGCGACGCCCGGGTAATACTGCCCAAGTACGGCGCTATCCCTCAGCAGTATAAGGAAAAGATGCGCTATATCGACCACATATATATCAAAATGAATTGGCGCAGCCAATACTGCGGCATTTTTGAGCTTGACCATGACGGCGTGAAGTATTACTTTATCGACAACGAATTTTACTTCGGCAGCCCTACCATATACGGTCCTATCCATGAAGATATCGAGCGTTTTGCTTTCTTTGACAAGGCCGTGCTGGCGGCGCTGCAAGTCATTGACTTCTTTCCCGATGTTCTCCACTGCAACGACTGGCAGACGGGCATGGTGCCGGTACTGCTGCGGGCCCATTACAGCTATGACGGCCGCTATAACGCCATAAAAAGCGTCATGACCATACACAATCTGAAATTCCAGGGTATTTACGACAAAAAGACCATTGCCGACGTTTGCGAGCTGAGCAACGACTACTTTACCCCCGACAAGCTGGAATTTTACCGTGACGCCAGTTTTCTGAAGGGCGGCCTTGTATACGCCGATTATATCACCACGGTGAGCCCCACCTATGCCGAGGAAATTAAGAGCGAATATTTCGGCGAACGGCTCAACGGCCTGCTCAGCGCCCGCTCCGGGAGCCTTTGCGGCATTGTAAACGGTATCAGCTACGACGACTGGAACCCCGCCACTGACGGATTTATATATTATAATTACGATGCCGGCAGGCTGGACGGAAAGACCGTCAACAAACTGGCCCTGCAAAAGGATCTGGGCTTTGAACAAAACGCCGAAAACTTCCTCATCGGCATGGTTACCCGCCTAACCGGACAAAAAGGCATGGACCTGGTGGAATGCGTCAT
This sequence comes from uncultured Clostridia bacterium, assembly GCA_947630525.1. Classification (GTDB taxonomy): domain Bacteria; phylum Bacillota; class Clostridia; order UMGS1883; family UMGS1883; genus JAFLUQ01. The sequence goes on from CANRHW010000164.1 coordinate 2,907, forward strand.
GGACAGTATTCTTACCAATCCGCACATACAAATAGTTATACTTGGCACCGGCGAACAGCGGTATGAAAATATACTTCGCTTCTTTGAATGGAAGTATGGCGGCCGGGTATCGGCGCAGATAAAATTTGACAACGCCCTGTCCCATAAGATTTACGCGGGCTGCGACGCTTTCCTCATGCCGTCGCTGTTCGAGCCCTGCGGACTTAGCCAGATGATCTCCATGCGCTACGGAACGCTGCCAATCGTCAGAGAGACCGGCGGCCTTAAAGATACCGTGGAGCCATACAATGAATATGAGAACACCGGCACGGGCTACAGCTTTGCAAATTATAACGCTCATGAAATGCTGGGCCGCATAGAGAGCGCTTATGTGACTTTCGCTCTCAATCACGGCGCATGGGAGGATATGCAAAAGCGCGCCATGGCTAAGGATTTTTCCTGGAACGCCAGCGCGGACCGGTATATTGAATTGTACAACAGACTGTAATAGGCAACATAATCAATTAGGCCGTAAAAAAAGTCGTGTAGAACGTTCAAGGGCTAAAATTCTTTGCTTAGGTCAAATTATGTATTGAAAAATTAAACTATAAATTAAATAATGAATTAGTGAAGAAAATTCGCCCTCACGAGCGAATTTTCTTATTTCCACGCCTAAAGGCACCAAAAAATCGGAACAAGCGATGCAACGCTTGTTCCGACGCCATTCTGCACGATTTTTTCGGCCGGCCCCCGTGCCCCTAAATTGCAAAGCGAGTTTTTACAACCACTTTAATAAAATAACTTTATTCGGCGGCTTCCGCCGGCTCTTTCCTTTCCGAAGCCTTTATTCGGTCGGAATAATATTCCTCCGCCTCGGGAT
>CANRHW010000165.1 GCA_947630525.1 uncultured Clostridia bacterium
AGCCCCATGTTTATTACCACTTTGTGGACATAAAATTCTATGTGGTATAATCATCGTAAAATCAAACTAAGTGAAAATCGGGATTTAGGGGTCGGCTGCCATGAAATACCTAATTGACTTTATTGTCTTGGTTCTTCTATACTTATTTGTATTATTTAGAAAATGGAAAGCAAAAGGCAAAGATATATTACTGGTCAATACCCTAATGTATATATATCTGGCTTTTGTTCTCTTCTTCACGCTCATGCCTGTTATAACATCTTTGCCGTTTATTCTAAATCACCCGTACAGATTTATGAACACTGTTCCTTTCATAGATGTTTTATCGGGCAGAGGAGATTTTGTGAGGCAGGTTTTGCTGAATGTCATTATGACAGTACCGTTTGGGTTCCTGTTTCCTATGACAAGAAAGCCTGCTGTCGGTTTCGGAAAAACAGTGTTTTTCTGTTTTATAATGAGTTTAGGCATAGAGCTGCTCCAACCGCTTATAAACGGTTTTCGCTCGGCCGATATTACAGATTTAATTACGAATACGACCGGCGGAGCAATGGGATTTGGCATCTATATTGTTTTCAGGCCGATTTTAGCGTGGGCTTTACAACATTTGGGGAACACAAAGTAGAGAAACAACTTCATGTTTGTTGAGAAAATGAGATATTAACATACTGCGTCCAAATGTAAAAAAATGGACGTTCTTTCAAAAAAAACTGCAAATCAACGCACTTGTACAACTAAATAATTTGTGCAAAATTGCCTTTGCAAAAAAGCGAAATCTCTTATATAATAACTGTTAGTGTGTAGCTGAAACGGCGTAAGTCCAACTTTTGGACTTACGCCGTTATTATTTATGCGTCGTTATTATTTATTAGGAGGATTTCTTATGGAACAAAATCAAGCATACCTTGCTACGGAAAAGGTGAGCAAGCTCATGAGGAAATACGCCGTACCCTGCATTATCTCCCTGCTCGTGGGCGCACTCTACAACATCGTTGACCAAATTTTTATAGCCAATGCAAGCTATCTCGGCTCTTACGGCAACGCCGCCAACACCGTTGTGTTCCCCTTAACGGTCATCGCGCTTGCCGTCGCCGTCATGATTGGGGACGGCTGCTGCGCATTTGTCAGCCTGAACCTGGGGAAAGGAGACAAAGAGGCGGCCGCCGGCAGTATCGGCCTTTCGGTGATAATGACCGCAGCCAGCGGCATTTTTCTCTGCGCCGTGTATCTCCTTTTCTCAAAACCTATCATAACGATGTTTGGCGGGACCGTCAACGAGGAAACCTTTGCGCTTTCAAAAGAATATTTCTTTTATATCTCTCTCGGCATTCCGTTTTATATGTTCGGGCAGGCAATGAATCCCGTTATCCGCGCGGACGGAAGCCCGAAATTTGCCATGGTATCAACGCTTTTGGGCGCTATGCTGAATATTATCCTCGACCCGATTTTTATCTTCGGCTTCCGCTGGGGCATGATGGGCGCCGCCGTGGCGACGGTCATCGGCCAAGTCGCGACGGCGCTGCTCTCGATTATGTATCTTCTGCACCTAAAGTCGGTTAAATTATCCAAGCGGGATTTCTGTTGGAGAAAGGAAATTGTATGCCGCACGCTGTCGCTTGGAATTTGCAGCTTTTTGTCACAAATATCGCTGGTTGCGGCCATGGCGGCAATCAACAATATGATCCGCAAATACGGTGCGCTGGACCCCGTGTTCGGGCAGGAAATGTACGCACAAATCCCGATGGCCGTCGTGGGGATCGTTATGAAGGTCTTTCAAATCGTGATTTCTATTGTAATCGGCATGGCGGCGGGCTGCATCCCGGTCGTGGGGTACAACATGGGCGCAAATCTGCAAAAACGGGTCAAAAGCCTGTTTTCGCTGCTGTTGGCGAGCGAAGCGGCTGTCGGCCTGGCGGCTCTGCTTGTTGTTGAATTACTGCCCCGCCAGCTTATAGGTATTTTCGGTTCGGCAAACGAAAGCGTATATTACACGGATTTTGCCGTCAAGGCGTTCCGAATATACCTTTGCATGATTGTTTTTGCCTGCCTGAATAAGGCGACCTTTATTTTCCTCCAGGCGATGGGAAAGGCGGTCGCCTCGACAATGCTTTCAATTATTCGCGAGCTTGTGTTCGGCGTGGGATTTGCACTCCTTTTGCCTGTAGCTTTCGGCCTTGACGGCGTACTGTATTCCATGCCTGTCTCCGATATTTTGACCGCCGTTGTTTCCGCCGTTATTATTGCCGCAACCTATAAGCAATTATCCTGCGAGAATAAAATTTGAGCGTTTAAGTATTAGATTTTTAAATCGAAACGGTACAATAATCACATACTGTACTGACTGTTAAACAGCTTGGCGTAAAAGCCGCCCTTTTTAATGAGCTCATCATGGCCGCCCTGTTCTATTACTCGCCCGTCATTCATAACAAGTATGGTGTCCGCATCCATAATTGTTGACAGACGGTGAGCGATTATGAAGCAGGTGCGGCCTTTCATCATCTTGGCAAAGGCTCGCTGTATTTTCAGTTCGGTGCGGGTGTCGATAGATGACGTCGCTTCGTCCAATATGAGCATGGGCGGCAGACAGAGCATAACGCGGGTTATGCACAAAAGCTGCTTCTGCCCTTGGCTAAGGCCGCCGCCGTCCTCGCCTATCACGGTGTCATAGCCCTGGGGGAGGCGTTTGATAAAGCTGTGGGCGTGACTGGCCTTTGCCGCGGCGATAATTTCCTCTTCCGAAGCGTCGGGCCGCGCCATAGCGATATTTTCACGAATACTGCCCGTTCTTAGCCAGGTATCTTGGAGAACCATGCCGTAATTACGGCGCAGACTCCCCCGTGTAATCTCATTGATATCCTTTCCGCTGACGGAAATTTTCCCGCTCACGGGGTCATAAAACCGCATCAGCAGATTGATAACGGTGGTCTTGCCGCAGCCGGTGGGGCCCACGACGGCCACGCGGCTGCCCGGAGCGACGTGAAGATTCATATCCTCTATCAGCCGCTGTTCCGGACGATAGCTGAAATACACGTGTTCCAGCGCGACCCTGCCGTCCGGAGCGGTCAGCTCGACGGAGCCGGGTCTGTCGGGCGCCTGTGGCTCCTCCTCTATGAGCCCGAATATCCTTTCGGCACAGGCCAGAGCGTTTTGCAGTTCGGTCACCACGCCCGATATCTCATTAAACGGCTTGGTGTATTGGTTGGCGTAGCTCAAAAAGCACGAGAGCTGCCCTACGCTTATGAAGCCCCTGACGGCGGCAATCGCTCCGGTAAGCCCTACGCCGGTATAAACAAGACTGTTCACAAAGCGTGTGCTCGGGTTAGTTATGGACGAAAAGAATACCGCCCGCAAAGAGCACTTCGCCAGTCTGTCATTTATCCCGTCAAACTCCTTTTGAACCTCTCCGCCGCGGCCAAAGGCCTGAACGACTTTTTGGCTGCCTATCATTTCATCGACAAGCGAGGTCTGCTCGCCGCGGGTTTCACTCTGTAGCTTGAACATGGAATAGGTCATTTTGGCGATAAACGCCGCGACAAACAGCGAAACGGGAGTAATAAATATCACCACCAGCGATATGCCCACATTGACGGTGAGCATGAAAACGAGGGTGCCCAATATGGTCACTATGCCGGTAAAAAGCTGCGTAAATCCCATTAGC
>CANRHW010000166.1 GCA_947630525.1 uncultured Clostridia bacterium
TCGCGGCCGTTGGCCGCACCTTTCGTTAAAATTATACAAAACCCCCTTGACCTTTATGGGATTTTGTTGTATAATATTTATAAGAAAGGGATGCGTCCCTTGAAAAACAACCCTACGACAAGGAGGAACAGAAAGTGAAGGTCAATATTTTTACGAGAAAACTTACGATCCAAGACGCCAAAAAGGATATGATCACTAAAAAGGTGTCCAAGCTGGGCAAGTTTTTTGACGATGGGGCCGAGGCCAACGTCGTCATAAGCGAACAGCGGGATCACATGATAGTGGAGGTGACCATAACTTCCGGAGACATGATATACCGGGCCGAGAACCGAGACACAGAGCTTTACAACGCGGTAGACGAGAATATAGAGGCTATCGAACGCCAGATAAGGAAGAACAAGACCCGTTTGGCACGCAGGCTCCGCCAGGGGCTGGACATTGCCGCGCCGGACACTTTCTTTGTGGACGCCAGCGAGAATGACGACAGCGAAATACGCATCGTCCGCACCAAGACCCACCACATCAAGCCTATGAGCCCCGAGGAGGCCGTGCTTCAGATGAACTTGGTCAACCACAGCTTCTATGTGTTCCTCAATTCCGAGACGGAGCAGACCGCCATTGTTTACAAGCGTAAGCAGGGCGATTATGGCCTTATTGATATTGAATAGCTTGAATTTAAGACGGCGGCGGTTTTTCCGCCGCCGTTTTTGGAGATGAAAAGATGCTGCATATAACGCGCGCCATAATAGTTGAGGGCGTATATGACCGACAACGGGTGGAGGAGGTCTGCGACGGCTATTGCTTTGCCACAGGCGGCTTCGACATTTTTGCCGACGAGGAAAAGCGGGAGTTTATCCGCCGCCTGGCGAGGGAAAAGGGCCTTATCGTCTTGACCGACTCGGACAGGGCGGGCTTTGCCATCAGGAACCATATCAAAAATATAGTTAAAGAAGGCGAGGTGCTCCACGCCTATATCCCGGAAATATACGGCAAGGAACGGCGCAAGGACAGGCCATCCGCCGAGGGGAAGCTTGGCGTTGAGGGAATGGAGCGCTCCGTCATTGAGGGGGTGCTCCGTCCCTTTGCCGATGGCGCGGCGGTCCCCGGCGAGCCTGTGACAAAACAGGATTTGTTCGACCTGGGACTGACGGGGGGCGACGGCAGCGCCGCCCGGCGGGAGGAGCTCTGCCGCAGAATGGGCCTGCCCGTAAAAATGTCCGCCAAAGCTATTCTCGGCGCGGTGAACGCAATTATGACCAAAAAACATTTTTACCTCGTTGTAAAATCCATAAATTTATGACTTTACAAGCGGAAGAAAATCTGATATAATTACCTTGTGCACATATCCGAATTAAAGAAAGGCAATGATGGAAAATGAAATCAAAGCGCGTTTTATCGCTGGCGGTGGCCCTGACCGTGGCTGTTGGGCTGATTTTCAGCCTTGCCCCCGGGGCTTTCGCGGCCAGCATTGAGCTTGACGAAATATATGCCCAGTACGGCAGGGGCGAGATAATATCTATTCACGGCTCCGCCGATATCGCCATGATGATGGTCTACCTTATCGACCCCGGCGATAACCTTAAAATCGCCTCAACGCTTACGGTATACGATCTGCTCAGCGGCTACAATATTTACGTCGGCTCGGATTGGGAGCTGGGATCGTATACGCTCCGCGTAGGCTATGCCTCCGAGGTAATGAATGAGTATCATATTGAGATAGTGGAAGAGCCCGTGGATCACAAGCCCGAGCGGCCCGATAAAACCGGCGGCAACAGGGTGGTGGCCACCGGCATATCCCTGAGCCCGGCCCGCATTACCGTCGAGTCCGGCAAGAGCGCCACCGTGGAGGTCGTAACCGAGGGAACTTCCGTTAGGTGGGAGACCGACGATAACGATAAAATAAGCATAAGCGGCACCACTACCGCCACCGTGACAGGCCTTAAAACCGGCACGGCCACGGCCTGGGCATACAGCGGCAACAATTATGCGACCCTTACGGTCGAGATCTTGCCGGCCGATAAAAGCTCCGGCGGCCAGGACGTTGCTCAGCAAAATCAAACGGAACCTGAAAAACAGCCCGAGCCCGAAACCCTGCCCGACGTTTTTAACGACATGGACGGCGCGGCCTGGGCAAAGGAGAGCGTGAACGCCCTTGCGGCCGCCGGCATTGTCAACGGCATAGGGGACGGGGCCTTTGCTCCGTCGCGCAGCGTGACCAGGGCGGAATTTGTGAAAATGGTGGTCGGCGCTTTTCACTTCGAGCCGGTGGGCGAGACCATTAAATTTGACGATGTGGCCGCCGGCGAGTGGTATGCGGACGTGGTATCTATCGCCGCTCAAAACCGCATAGTTAACGGCTACGCCGGGAGATTTTCGCCGGACGACAACATAAGCTGCCAGGACGCGGCCCTTATACTTAGCCGCGTGGCCGAGATGAAAGGCATAGCACTGCCTCTGCCCGCGGCCGCCGAGACCGAGGCCGTAGAGTATGCCAGAGAGGCCGTGGCGCTGCTCAAAGGCAACGGCGTTATAACGCCGGAGATGAACTTTTCCGCTGAGGAACAGGCCACAAGGGCCCAGAGCGCTTACATGATATATCAGATATACCGGCTGGGCGGCGGCAATGGCTGAGCATTCGCACGGCGGGCACAGGGACCGCCTTAAAACCAGATTTGAAAAAGAGGGGCTCAGAGACTTTGAGCCCCATGAAGTGCTTGAACTGCTGCTGTATTACGCCATCCCCCGCAGGGATACCAACCCGGTTGCCCATGCGATATTGGAGAGGTTCGGCACCCTTGACCGGGCTTTTGACGCCAGCGTGGAGGAGCTTGCGGAGATAGACGGCGTCGGCCGCCATGCGGCAACGCTTATCAGCATGATGCCCCGGCTCTTCCAATACTACGCCAGGTGCCGCTTCGCCGAAAGGCCCCGGCTGGACGACTGCGACAGTATGGGCAGATACTTTTGCGCCCAGATAGGACTGATGGATACCGAGGTATTTGCCGCCGCGGCCTTTGACGCGGAAAGGCGCCAGATAGCCTTTGAGATAATTTCCGAGGGTTCGGTGGTCCAGACGGAGGTGCGCCTCCGTGCGCTGGTGGAGTTCGCTCTTCGAAAAAGGGCCGCCATGCTCGTGTTGGCCCACAATCACGTTCACGGCCCGCTCTGTCCCTCTCAGGCCGACAGGGACGCAACCCGGCTCATCTGCCGAAGTCTCGGCCAGATAGGCGTAAGAGTGGCGGATCATATAATCGTGGCCGGCGACGGATATTTCAGTTTTGCGATGAATGACATAATGCCGATAGACTAAAAATAAAGGATGGTACATATGAGTAAACGTATTTACGTAGAAAAAAAGCCCGGCTTTGACGTTGAAGCCCGGGGCCTGCTCCACGACCTTCGCCATACCTTAATGATAGAGGGTATCGAGGGACTTAGGATAGTGAACCGCTATGACATTGAGGGCGTGACCGACGAGGAATACGCCGCCGCCCGTACGCTGGTGTTTTCGGAACCGCCGGTGGACTACGCTTTTGACGAAGAAATAGAGATTGCTCCGGGCGAAACCGTCATAGCCTATGAGCTGCTGCCGGGCCAGTACGACCAGCGGGCCGACAGCGCCGCCGTTTGCGTACAGATAATAACTCAGGGCGA
>CANRHW010000167.1 GCA_947630525.1 uncultured Clostridia bacterium
CACGGCGTTAAGTCCGTTTTCAATAATTACCGGGACGCCGGGTATCCACGTTCCGTAATCCGCCGGGTCGGGCTCTTCAAGGCCCTTGGATATTTCGGCCATATAAGCGTCATAGTCAACGGGTATGACCTCAATATTGCCTTTCTCGTCATAAACGTCCACCTCGGCGGCGACGTTCACGGCCTCGGCCGGATCGATACCGGCGGCCGCGGCAGCCTCTTCAAAGGCCGCCGTCATTGAATCGGAAAGGGCAAATTCCTCCGCCGCGGCGTCATAGTCCGCGCGGCCCCTGCCAAAAAGGAACCATCCGTCGCCGAAAAGCCCGTCGTTGGTCCAATCAGTGACAAAGGTACCCACCGTCGTTACGGAAACATAGTAAACTATGAACATGACCGCGGCGAATATGGGCAGAGCCAGGATGCGGTTGGTAACAATTCTGTCTATCTTATCGGAGGCGCTGAGCTTTTCTTTGCTCTTTTTTTCATAACAGCCGCTTATTATGGATGATATGTAGTTGTATCTTTCGTTGGTGACGATACTTTCGCTGTCGTCGTCAAGCTCCTTTTCGGCCCTCTCTATTATATCGGCCACATTGGCTTGTACGTCTATCTTATCATCGCGCTCAAAAAGCTTGACGGCGTAAAAACGCCTCTGTTCGGCAGGCACCTGCGGAATGCGCTTTTCTATTTCGCCAAGGTAGGCCTCTACCTTTGGAGCGAAGCTGTGCGCCGCCGGTGTCTTGGCCTTGCCGCGGGCAAGGGCGGCGGCCTTTTCGGCAACCTTATCTATGCCCGTACCTTTGAGGGCCGAAATCGGTACTACCTCACAGCCCAGCTTTTTACTCAGCTTTTCCGGGTCTATCCTGTCGCCGCGCTTGTCTACCACGTCCATCATGTTGACGGCCATTACCACAGGTATGCCAAGCTCCATAACCTGAGTTGTAAGATACAGGTTGCGTTCCAGATTGGTACCGTCAACAATATTGATTATTGCGTCGGGCCGCTGGTTTATCAAATAATTACGGGCCACAACCTCTTCAAGCGTGTAGGGCGACAGAGAGTATATGCCGGGCAAGTCCATTATGACCACGTCCTTTTCGCCCTTAAGCCGGCCCTCCTTTTTTTCTACGGTCACGCCGGGCCAGTTGCCCACAAATTGGTTTGCTCCGGTCAGGGCGTTGAACAGCGTTGTCTTGCCGCTGTTGGGATTGCCCGCCAGGGCTATTGTTATTGCCATTGCGATCTCCTCCTATTAATTGGTTAGTTTCTATAAATCATATTATTTAGGACTAACTTTAAGATAAAATTTAACCCACCAAAATATTTTCGGCGTCGGCCTTCCTCAGTGAAAGCTCATAGCCGCGAACATTTACTTCCACCGGGTCTCCAAGAGGGGCCACCTTGCGGACGAAGATATCCACGCCCTTTGTGATGCCCATGTCCATTATCCTGCGCTTAACCGCGCCGTCGCCGTTGACCCGGACGACGGTAACGGTCTCGCCGATGCCGGCTTCTTTGAGTGTTTTCATAAAAATTCCCCTTTCCTCGACTCTCCTGTGCTTAACTCAAACAATTATACATCTTGCCAGCTCCTTGTTGATGGCCACCCGGGAGTCCTTGACATTTACTATCATGTCCCCGGACATTTCCGAAACAATGCTGACCTCCGCGCCTTCTACGAAGCCCAAACTTTCCAAAAACCTGCGAACCTTGTCCTTACCGCTAATTTTAACGATATGCTTTTTTACTCCTGAACCCAGCATTACCAGCGGCATAATATCATCTCCCCGTTTTTATTTCAATAATTAGTTTAACATAACTAATTATATTTGTCAATACTAATTCTTTGCTTTTTTTATATTTACAACGGATTTGTATAAAATATACAAAAGGAACCGTGAAAAACAGCGTAAGTCTGCGCTATTTTTACGGTTCCCACGTTTTCGGATTTAGGGCCGGTTCACCATTGGCGTACCGGCAAAAATTACTTTTTCTCGCCAAGCATTTTCCGCAGCTCCTTATAGCCGTGGTCAAAGCGTTTGTGTACGGCGGTAGGATTGCCGCGCAAAAGATCGCGCGCTCCCAGTTTAAGCCGCTTTACAAGCTCGTCCCGGCTGCCGGAAAGGCTGCTTATGCGCTCTTCAAGCTCCTTGGCCCTATCCTCCACAGCGTCTTTGAGTTCCATTTTTGCCAGCTCGACCTGAACGGCCAGCTCTTCAAGCTTGGCAGCGGCCTTGCTGAGGTCGAAGGCGGCGCGGGCGGAAACTACCAGGTCGGATATGATCGCGGCCAAAAGAACGCAGTCTATGACCGTCGCCGCGGTGAGCCCTATATGCCCTGTCACAAAATCGGAGATAGGCTCGTGTATAAAGTGGATGACAAGCAAGGTCAATACTCCCCAAAACAGCGAGCTGCGCAGGCATATTCGACCCTGAAAATTCATGAACTGCCCGGTGTAATCCCAGTATTTCGTCTTAAATATACTCTCCATTATCACCGCTGTCACGTATTCCAGCACGGTACAGGCCAGCACACCCACTATGTAGCAGAGAAAAACGTTGTCCCTTACCGGCATGGTGCTGAAAATTATAGTCAAAGCGCCGAAGCCGTATATCGGCAGGAACGGTCCGCGAAGGAAGCCCCGGTTAGTGAGCTTGCGGGTGTCGATGGACACGATGGTACTTTCGATACACCAGCCGAGGAAGCAGTAAATCATAAAGAATAAAATCCAGTATGGCAAAGCATAGCCGTTGATAACAGGCATGGTAAAATCCCCCTTATTTAAGTTCGATAATTTTTTTATTCAGATAAGCCAAAGGCCCGCCGTCTATATCAAATTCCAGCCGAAAGGCCGTCAGTCTTTGTCCCCCGCCCTGGGAAGCCCCATATTTGACGTCGCCCACTATCGGGCAGCCGATGGCCGCAAGCTGGGCCCTTATCTGGTGGCTGCGGCCGGTGTGGAGCTCCACCTCAAGTTCGGCGCGGTTCCCGTTGACGGCGGTTACCCGGTAGGTCAGCGAGGCCTCCCTGCCCCCCTCGCCGACGGCGCTTTTATTTTTGGCGGCGTCCTTTTTGATGGTGGTAGTCAAAGTGGCCGTTTTCTCCTTGGGCACGCCCTCGGTCACGCAGCGGTACAGCTTATGTACCCGGCGTTCCCTTATGGCCTTATTCATCTCCCGCAGGGCCGGAGCGTTTTTCGCCCCAATCACAAGACCGTCGGTATTGCGGTCAAGGCGGTTGCACAGGGCCGGAGCAAAGGAGTTCTCGACCGCCGGGTCGTACTCGCCCCGCATCGCCGCATAGGCCTTGAAGCGGCTGCTGAGCGCGTCTTCGCCGGGTTTATCCGGCTGCGATTTAAGCCCGGCGGGCTTGTAAAGCACGGCGATATTTTCGTCCTCATACACCACCTCGGGCAGGGGGCCGGGCGCCACCCTTTCAGCGGCGGCGGCAAATTCGCCGCTTATATAGACCGTCAGTTCTTCCCCCTCGCTGAGGACGTAGCCCTCTTTTATCCGCCTGCCGTTTATCTTGACGTCCTTTTTTCGAAAAGCCCGATAAATAACGGAAGCCGGAGCGGCGGTGGCCTTAATGAGAAATCTTTCGGCTTTAAGTCCGCTGTCGTTTTTGGTTATTTTAAAGCTGAG
>CANRHW010000168.1 GCA_947630525.1 uncultured Clostridia bacterium
GGCCAGATACATTATCAGGTCGTTTTTGCGCTGCACGGCTTCACGGGCGGCGGCGGCGGTGCGGGCGTTGGCCTCCCGCAGGAGGTTCAGCCTGTCCTGCGCCTCCGCCAACGGGGACGAAAGCTCTATTGGTTCATCGGAATTTGAGATGATACCCATGGACGCCCCCAATATTTCGTCAATATAATTGTATGGGCGCAGCATGAAAAATATGGTGATGATGGCCCAGCTTGCTATGATGCCGCCCAGATAGAAGGCGGGCAGGTAATCCCTTACGAAGCTCAGCGATTTGTAAAGCCATTCGTCGCCCTGCCAGATATGGTGCCTGAGCAGGGCCGAGGCCAGCAGTATCAGTCCGGCCAGCGCCAGCGGGGCCGCGATAACGGCGGTTACGTACTGTAACAGTCCGCGGCTGCGCAGTGAGGTCAGCGTGATTTTTTTATTCGACAGTGTAACCCACCCCCCAGACTGTTTTTATAAACTTCGGTTTTCGCGGCTCCTCGTGCATTTTTTCGCGCAGCCGCGCGATGTGGGCCATGACGGTGTTGTTGCTTTCAAAAAATTTTTCGCCCCAAACCGCCTCAAACAGCTCTTCCGAGGGAACCACCCTGCCCCGGCGTTCGCAAAGATACCACAGGATGCTGAATTCTATGGGCGTAAGCTGTAGCTCTTCTCCGTAAAGCGTGCATTTGTGGCTGTCGCGGTTTATGTACAGTCCGCCGCTGTCGTACTCGTTTTTCGGCCTTTCGCCGCCGGCGTTATAGCGGGTGTAGCGCCGAAGCTGGGTCTTGACCCGGGCTATCATTTCCAGGGGGTTAAACGGCTTGGTGATGTAATCGTCCGCCCCGAGGGTCAGGCCGGTTATCTTGTCGATATCCTCCACCTTGGCCGTAAGCATTATGATAGGGAACATATGGCTCTCCCTTATTTTGCTGCACAGCGTAAAGCCGTCCATGTCGGGCAGCATAACGTCCAGCAGGGCGAGACTTATATCCGCGCCGGCTATAATGTCCAGCGCACCGGCGGCGCTATCGGCTTTAAGCACGTTGAAGTTTTCGTTCCGCAGATAGAGCTCGACAAGGTCCGCAATCTCTCTTTCATCATCGACGACCAGGATCGTCTCCGGCATTTTCATCACCTCAAAATTATACCCCCGGGTGCAAATCAACGGGTCAAAAAGAATACAGCTTTATTGTAACATAAAATCATTCCTGTGACAAGCCCCGAAATTATTAATATTTCACTGGGGAAAACACTTGTAATAATTAATTTCAAGTGTTATAATGGTCATGAGGTGTTATAATTGTACTATTTTACCGAAATTACCTGTCCCATAAGGCCGCTGACCGCGCTGAGCGACGGCAAATACTTAAAAGGGCTGTGGCTTGCGGGGCAGAGATATCATTGCTTAGACGACTTCCCCGGCGCGGTGCGAAGGGACGAACTGCCGCTGTTTGACAGTTTGCGCGGCTGGCTGGGCCGCTATTTCGGCGGCGGGAGGCCGGGCTGCCGTGAGCTGCCGCTTGCGCCGGAGGGCAGCGAGTTTCGACGCAAGATATGGGACTATTTGTGCGATATTCCATGGGGCGAAACCGTGACCTACGGTGATCTGGCCAAAAGGGCGGCCCAATCCATGGGCATTTCGCGCATGTCCGCCCAGGCGGTGGGCGGGGCGGTAGGCCATAATCCCATTTCGATAATCATACCCTGCCACAGAGTTATCGGCGCCGACGGCGGCCTTACCGGCTACGGCGGCGGTCTGGACGTAAAGCGGCGGCTGCTGGATATCGAGGGCGCCTATTACGACAAAAGGAGAATTTGACATAGGATATGGAATTTAAAAGGAAAATCGCGGCACTTTTGCTCGCGCTGCTGTGCCTGTTTGTATCGTCCGCCTGCGGGCCCGTAAGCGAGACCGCGCCGGACAGCGGAAATATGGAGGTACACTTTATTGACGTTGGTCAGGCGGACAGCGCGCTGCTGCTGTGCGGCGGCGAGAGCCTGCTTATCGACGGCGGCAACTCCGGGGATTCGTCATTGCTGTACAGCTATCTTCGGGATCACGGCGTAAAAAGGCTCGACTACATAATAGCCACCCACCCTCACGAGGACCATGTGGGCGGCATAACAGGTGCGCTCAGCTATGTTAGCAGCGTGGGCGAGGCGTTTTCGCCCGTTGCCGGCGATGAAAATTATTATTTTAACCGCATGGTACGCAGGCTTGAAGAAATGGGCGTAGGCCTTACCGTGCCCGAAGTTGGGGACAGCTTTGAGGTGGGAGGCGCGAGGGTCACGTTTTTGGGACCACTCGAACTTTATGACGACATGAACCAAAATTCTCTTGTGTGCAGAGTGGATTATGGCGAGATTTCGTTTTTGTTCACCGGCGACGCCGAACGCCCGGCGGAGGAGCTCATGCTTGACGGCGGTGCGGAGCTGGGCGCCACGGTGCTCAAGGTGGGCCACCACGGCAGCTCCCGGTCTACGACCTATCGCTTTCTTCGGGAGGTGGCTCCGGCGTATGCGGTTATCTCCTGCGAAAAGAACAATTCCTACGGTCATCCCGACGATAAGCTGCTTTCAAGGCTCCGGGACGCGGATGTTACCGTATGCCGCACGGATAGGAACGGCCATATAGTGTTCACTACAGACGGCGCCGCCCTGTCCGTGGCCGTGCAAAAAGGCTCCGTCGGCACAGGCAGCACTATACTACAGGAGGCTCCCGCGGAGGGCGAGCCGATGTACGTGGGCAATGTTTCGAGCAAAAAATATCACCGCACCACTTGCAGTTACTTGCCGTCGGAAAAGAACAGCGTGTATTTTTACAGTCTTGAAGAGGCGTTGGGCTCGGGCTTTGATCCCTGCGGAATGTGCAAGCCTGACGCGGCGGAGGTGACCGAATAAATGGATAAGTCCAATGTGCCCGCCTGCATTGAGGTGCGCGGGGCAAAGGTACACAATTTAAAAAATATTGACGTGGATATCCCGCTTAATAAAATAGTCGGCATCGCCGGGGTGTCAGGTTCGGGCAAGTCCTCGCTTGCCCTCGGCGTACTGTATGCCGAGGGCTCGGGCCGGTATTTGGAGGCCCTTTCGACCTATACAAGGCGGCGGATGACGCAGGCCATGAAAGCCCGGGTGGACGAGGTACGCTACATTCCCGCCGCTCTTGCGCTGCATCAGCGGCCGGGCGTACCGGGCATACGCAGCACCTTTGGCACCTCTACCGAGCTGCTCAACAGCCTGCGGCTGATGTTTTCACGTCTTGCCAATCATCGCTGTGAATGCGGCCATTATCTGGAACCGACCCTTGACGTGGCGGCGGAAAAGGAAATAATTTGTCCTAACTGCGGCAGGCCCGTTATGCCTCCGGGAGCGGAGGACCTGGCTTTTAACAGCGGCGGAGCCTGCCCGAGGTGCGGCGGCACCGGCATTGTGCATACGGTGGACCGTTCAACTCTCGTGCCGGACGAAAGCATTTCCATCGACGATGGGGCCGTCGCGCCGTGGAATTCTTTGATGTGGTCGCTCATGACCGACGTTTGCCGTGCCATGGGCGTCCGCACGGACGTGCCCTTCAGCGAGCTGACCGAGGGTGAAAGAGACATAGTTTTCAATGGCCCCGCGGAGA
>CANRHW010000169.1 GCA_947630525.1 uncultured Clostridia bacterium
GGGCGTCCGCACGGACGTGCCCTTCAGCGAGCTGACCGAGGGTGAAAGAGACATAGTTTTCAATGGCCCCGCGGAGAAGAAGCATATATTTTATAAATCAAAAAACACAAACGAGGCCGGCGAGCTGGATTTTACCTATTACAATGCGGTATATACCGTTGAAAACGCCCTCGCCAAGGTCACTGACGAAAAAGGCATGAAGCGCGTTGAAAAATTCCTTAAGCAGGATGTCTGCCCGGACTGCGGCGGCACAAGACTTTCCGAAAAGGCCCGCGCTCCGAGGCTTAGGGGAATATCGCTGGCTCAGGCCTGTGAGATGACCCTGACCGAGCTGATAGACTGGGTGCGCGGCGTGCCCGCTTCTCTCCCCGAGGAGATGCGCCCCATGGCCGAAAGCATTTGCGGGGCGTTCTTTTCGACCGCCAAAAGGCTGGTGGACTTGGGACTTTCGTATCTTACGCTTGACCGGGCGGCCTCGACCTTGTCCACCGGCGAACGTCAGCGCATGCAGCTTGCGCGGGCCGTGCGCAATCGCACGACCGGCGTGCTCTACGTGCTGGACGAGCCGTCCATCGGTCTGCACCCCGCTAACATCGAGGGCCTGACCGGCGTTATGGACGACCTTGTGGCCGACGGAAACTCGGTAATATTGGTTGACCATGACCCCCAGGTGCTGCGGCATTCCGATTGGTTAGTGGAGCTTGGCCCGGGCGCGGGGGCCGACGGCGGCAGAATTATTGCTCAGGGCGAAACCGGCGCCGTTGCCAGGGACCCGGCTTCAAAAATAGGGCCTTTCCTTTCGGTGGGGCCCGCGGCGGAAGATACGGCCCCGGCCGGGGAGCTGTTTGAAAACGGCGTGATATCCATGTCGACCACGAAGATACACACCGTCCGGCCCTTGAACGTGCGGTTCCCAAAGGGCAAGCTCTCGGTCGTCACCGGCGTGTCGGGCTCGGGCAAAACAACTATGGTGCTGGAGAGTCTTGTCCCCGGGCTCGAAGCGGCGGTAAGCGGCCGCCCGCTGCCCGAACATGTGATTTCGATATCCGCCGAGGGTATAAGCCATGTAAAGCTCATCGACGCAACCCCCATAGGCATTAATATCCGTTCTACGGTCGCCACCTATGCCAATGTTCATGACGAGCTGCGCAAGACCTACGCCAAGACAGACGGCGCAAAGGCAGGGGGATATAAGGCGGGGGATTTTTCTTACAACACCGGCAGACTGCGCTGCCCGACCTGCGACGGAACTGGCGCCATAAGTCTCGACGTACAGTTTTTGCCCGACGTGGACATACCCTGCCCCGACTGCCGCGGCTCCCGCTATTCAAAAGAAGCTTTCGGGATACTCCGAAAAAACAGGGCGGGGGAGACGTATTCTCTTCCGCAGCTGATGTACATGAGCGTGAACGAAGCCCTTGCCGCCTGTGCCGACCTTAAAACCGTCAGCGGACGTTTGCAGATACTCAGCGACGTAGGTCTCGGCTATTTGACTCTTGGCGAAGAGACGCCCGGTCTTTCCGGCGGCGAGGCTCAACGGCTCAAACTTGCGGGTGAAATGGGCAAGGGCCAGGAGGATTCCCTCTTCGTCTTTGACGAGCCCACCATTGGCCTGCACCCTCTTGACGTCAAGGTATTGATGGAGGTTTTCCGCAGCCTTACGGCTCACGGGGCCACGGTCATTGTTATTGAACACGACCTTGACGTTATCCGGAACGCGGACTATATTGTGGACATGGGCCCTGGCGGCGGCAATGAGGGCGGGCGGATAGTGGCCTGCGGTACGGCCGGCGACATTCGCTCCTGTCCGCAAAGCGTCACGGGCAAATATATTTAGTACAGCGCGGCTTAGACTTTTGAAAGGCGGTTATTATGAAAGCGTATCTTGATAAAATAGACGAGACCATAAGGAATGGGAAATATAAGGATAACTGGGAATCCCTGCAGCAGTATCGGCCCCCGGAGTGGTACGAAAAAATAAAGTTCGGCATCTTCATTCATTGGGGCGTATACAGCGTGCCGGCTTTTGGCAGCGAGTGGTATTCCCGCAATATGTACATTCAGGGCAGCCCGGAATATGAACACCATTTAAAGACCTACGGGCCGCACAAGGATTTTGGGTATAAGGATTTTATCCCGATGTTCCGGGCCGAAAAGTTCGACCCGGCCCGGTGGGCCGAGCTTTTTGTCCGCGCCGGGGCCCAATATGTGGTGCCCGTGGCGGAGCATCACGACGGCTTCCAGATGTATGACAGCGAGCTGTCCGATTGGTGCGCCGGTAAAATGGGCCCAAAACGGGACGTCCTTGGCGAGTTGACGGAAGAATTTCAAAAGCGTGGCCTTGTCAACGGCGCGTCCAGCCACAGGGTCGAGCACTGGTTTTTCATGGGGCACGGCAAAGAGTTTGACTCCGACATTAAGGAACCGCTCAAACGCGGGGATTTTTACTGGCCGTCCATGCCGGAGCCCGGGCATCATGACCTTTTCTCGCAGCCTGAGCCCACGGAGGAATATCTTTGCGACTGGCTCTGCCGGTGCTGCGAGATAGTTGATAAATACCGGCCGAGGATAGTGTATTTTGATTGGTGGATACAGCACAGCGCGGTTAAGCCCTATCTTAAAAAGTTTGCCGCTTATTACTATAACCGTGCCGAAGAATGGGGCGGCGGCGTGATAAACTACAAGCATGACGCCTTTGAGTTCGGCACGGCGGTAGTGGATATTGAAAGAGGGCAGTTTGCCGAGGCAAAGCCGTATTTGTGGCAAACGGACACCGCCGTGGCGACAAATTCCTGGTGCTATACGGAGCGCAACTGGTACAAATCGGCGACCCAGATAATCCGCGACCTGGTGGATATCGTCAGCAAAAACGGCCGGCTTCTCCTCAATATCGGCCCGCGGGCTGACGGAACTATCCCTGACGAGGACAAAAATATACTGTTGGAGATAGGCGACTGGCTCCGGGTCAACGGCGAAGCCATTTACGGCGCAAAGTTATGGCGCAAATCCGGCGAGGGCCCAACTCAGGTGACGGAGGGGCAGTTTGCCGATTCGGAGGCAAAGCCATATACCTGCGAGGATATTCGTTTCACCGTGAACGGCGGCTGTATTTATGCGATATGTATGAATATGCAGGGCAGGAACAGCGTTTGCGTCCGTTCTCTTGCCGAGGCCGACGCCTCCTGCAAGCCAAATTTCCACGGCATAATCAAAAATGTGTCGGTACTCGGCGCTGAGGTTCAAAAGTGGAGCAGAGACGGCGAGGGCCTTAAAATAACTACCGCCACGGTAGATAATGATAAACCAGTGGTATTTAAAATCGAAGTGGACTGATACGCCTGATATGCCTTTTCCTACTATGGATTTTCATTTTGGCAGGAAACTAAAGTGGGTCGTAGAAAACTCACTTTGTAATTTAGGGGCACGGGGGCCGGCCCAAAAAATCGTGCAGAACGACGTCGGAACAAGCGTTGCATCGCTTGTTCCGATTTTTTATAAAATCGGAACAATGGCTCGCGCCGCTGTTCCTCCTTTTCCCCACAAACAACTTTGTTGT
>CANRHW010000170.1 GCA_947630525.1 uncultured Clostridia bacterium
TTTTTTGTCTTTTTTTGTTTTTAAATCGTCTAATAAGTGTAAGGCCTTGCAAAACAAAGGAGAGGAGGAGTTGCCGTGAGCGAGGAGGAATTCAGGCTGGGCTATGCCCGAGCTGAAAAATCCCTGTATCTCATTGCCCTGGGTTATCTCCACAGCGGGGAGGACGCCCGCGACGCGGTACAGGAGGCCGCCGAGGCGGCTTTCCGTTCTTACAAAAAACTGCGTGACGGCCGGTATTTTAAGACCTGGCTCACCCGAATACTTATAAATAAATGTAAGGATTTTCTGCGCAGGCGGCGTTTCAGCGCCGAGCTGACCGACGACCTGGGAGTTTTTGACAGCATACCCTATGAGGAAATAAACCTTATGGACGCGATTTACCGTCTGGAGCCGGACGAAGCCCGGCTCATAACTCTGCGCTTTTACGGAGACATGACCTATGAGGAGACGGCGCGGACGCTTAAAATGCCGGCGTCAACGGTAAAATACAGAACCCAAAGGGTGCTGGAAAAATTGAAGGAGATGCTTGAGTAATGAATATGAACGACTTTGAACGGCGGCTCCACGAACACGCGGACACTGTCATAGAAAATATGTATCCGCTCAACACCGACCCATCAGCGGGAGAAAGGAACGATGTAAAAATGCCTAAAAAAAGAATAGGGCTTATAGCGGCGGCGGTCATAGTGGCCGTGGCCGGAATAACGGCCGTTGCGGCCACATTCAACTGGGACGCGGAGCTTCTTGAATTTCTGCGGCTGACCCCCGAGCAGGCCGAAAAGCTGGACGACAGCGCGGCATATCCCATGGCCAGCGTGACCGAAAACGGCGTGACCATAACCGTCCGCCAGACCCTTACCGACAACCACGGTATCTATGTGGTCTATGACGTGACGGCGCCGGAGGATTTCGTTTTCACCGACGACACCCGTTTCGGCAATATGGTGTTCAATCCTGACGACGGCATCACCAGCGGGGAGAGCAGCACTCAATGGAGCAACCGCACCCTGAGCCAGTCCGGCAACAGGAGAACCGTCCTGTTAAGCTACAGCACCGACGCCGACTTTAAGAGCGGCAGGGCCACCATGATATTCAAGGACCTGGGCTACCGCGACGATAACGTCAAGCCCCAAAACGACTATAAGGTCATTACCGCGGACGAGGGCGTCGGAACGTCGGTGAGCTATAGTCTGGAGGACGCCGAGCCTGCGGAGACGGGAGATTATATTGAACCCGTGGAGACGGGGGATTATAGAGACCCTGTGGACAGGGGGTACTTTAAAAACGGCTTTGTCAAGCAGATTGAGGGCCGTTGGGAGCTGAGCTGGGATTTTGAATATACGGATACCGCCCGCGTTATCGAGCCGGAGCTCAAATATCACGGCGATACGGGCAAGGAGTTCCTTGTTAAAAAGATTGAGCTTTCGCCCATGAGCGTCTGGGTGGAGACCGAACACAGCATGACGGTGGAGGCGGTGCCCGTGCCCTCCGGCAGAAAGGACGAAAACGGCAAAGTATATACCATGGAAATGTCTATTCCGCCCGTTGAACCCGTTATAAAAATGAAGGACGGCTCAACGGTAAAATTCAGCACAGACGATACTTTCAGCTTAGGCAACGCTTATTTGGACGGCAGGCCCGGCGGCCTTGAACGCCAGCGGTGGCATTTCGAGGACGGAATTATCGAACTGAACCAGGTTGAGAGCATCACCTTTGGCGAAAGTACGCTGTATTTGGATGAGGATTAGTTTTTGTTACCGCTCAATGCGGACGGGCCTCTGCCCATGGTTTGTGACTTCAAGTTTTCCGTCCACCGGGTGAACGCCGGTAAACATGAGCTGTAGGCGGCGGAGGAGCTTAAAATTGCTTTCGCCGCCGTACACATAAATGCTGCGCGGGGCTATGTCCACCATGGCGCTCAGCACAAGGTCGCTGTGAGAATAGCGCCGGCGGTCCTCATAGGGGAGATAGGCTGAGTATTGCTCGGTTATCTCCCTGCGGGCGCCGTCGTAGAGCTCCACATTGTCGCCGTCTATCACCAGATGGACGGCGATTAGCTTGCTGCCCAGCCTGTGCATCCGTTTTTCGATATATTCTCCGGCGATAAGGCAGCACATATCGCCGTGGCGCTCCTCTTCAATGAGCTCCGCCGCCGCCAGACAGACCGTCCGCAGCTCGCAGCGGTAACCCTCGCAGAGAAAGTTCAGCGCTCCGGCCGGAATAATAAAGTCCACTCCACTCAGACGCTCCTCGATGGGCGCGGCCAAAAGCTCCAGCCGTTGACTGCGGTAACGCTCCGAAAGACCGTCGTCCTCAGAGGGACACAGCAGCTCCTCCGCCAGCAGCCGCACCCGTTCGCCGTCCTTTGGGTCAAGGTCAAGCCGGCGAATGTAGCGGCGCAGCAGAACGGGCTCATATTTATCTATTATCTCGCGGGCTATATTCATTGCAAGGCTTTTGCGCTGCCCGCGTTTTACCCTTATGGGCTGGTCAAAGTCCAAATACACACCTCCTACGAGCGTACACGCGGCGCGAGGGGCTCCGCGCTTTTAAATTAATTTTAACCCTCTGTCATCAGCGGTATAAGGGAACCTGTGTCGAAGGGCGGCCCGGAATTAAGTTCCATGGGGCGGACTCCCTGTTTTTCCAGAAATTTTTTAATTTTTTCACCGTCGGGCATATGTCTCAGGCTGCCGTTTATTGCCAATGCGTCCGGCGCGATAAGGCCGCAAACTCCGCCAAAAAAGCCGTTTTTGTACGGCGGCAGCTCTACGCCGTCGTTCTTGACCGGCAGGGCGTCCAGTCCGGCCTTTTCGGCGGCCCGGAATATGCCGGGGTCGCCGGTGATAACGGAGCTTTTGCCTGCCACCGCGACCGAGCACTTGGCGTAACCCTGCTTTATTGGCAGGATATCGTACCTGTCCTTAAGCAGCCGCAGAAGCACTTTGTCGCAGACGGCGGGGTTGAGCAGGGCGAAATCCCCGGCCACAACAACATTATATGCCGTATCCGCCGGATAGCTCACGCCTATGGCTTGTCCGCCTTTTATAACGGAAAAGCCGTGGGGCGACAAAACTCTGTTGTAGTATGCCCAGGTATCCGGGGGACAAACGACCTCATTCCCGCCCAAAGGACATAGCCCCAGGTCGGCGTGGCGGCTGACGGCAGGGGGCAGCGAGGCTATTTCCGGCGGCGGTATTATGGTCAGCCCGGGCACGTCAAAGCCCGCTATAGCCAGAGTCACTTTCCCCTCGGGGAGATAGGGCGTGCGTATGAACATAAAAATCAGACCTTTAGTTTAAAAATTATAAAATTATAAAATCCGCTAAAAACTCGCTCTGTAACTTGGGGGCACAGGGGCCGGACAAAAAAATCGCGCAGAATGGACGAAAATCAGCTCGCGCAGGCGAAGCCGAGCAAGCCCTCCCGACGGCGTACATAGGTACGCCGAGTGGTGATTTTCGTTCATAGTTCAAGGGCATAAAATGAGAAAATTCGCTCGTAAGGGCGAATTTTCTACATTAAT
>CANRHW010000171.1 GCA_947630525.1 uncultured Clostridia bacterium
TCGCTGCCGGTATCGGTGATGAGTTTAATTTTAGACATTGTTTGCTCCTCCTGTTGAAAATTTTTCTGTAAAATCGGTTTGCGTTTCAAATAATTTTGCAGCCGCGGACGGTACGCCGCTAAAGGCCGACGGATAAATAGCGATTTACCTCGGCGGCCCGCCCGGGCCGCGCCCGCCGGGACCACGCCCGCCGCCCTCGGCGTCTATGGCCACGGACATGGCCGTCATCGTGCGCTGCGCCTTTACGAGAGAAGCGTAGATGCCGTCCTTTTCCATGAGCTCATTATGGCTGCCTATTTCCGCTACGCGGCCTTCCTCCAAAACCACAAGGCGGTTGGCGTTTTTCAGGGTGGACAGCCGGTGAGCGATGGCAAAGGTAGTGCGTCCCTTGATTATACGGGCGAGGGCCTCCTGTATTTGCTGCTCGGTCTCGGTGTCCACCGAAGCGGTAGCCTCGTCAAGTATCATTATTTTGGGGTCGCTGAGCACGGCCCGCGCAATGGAGATGCGCTGCCGCTCGCCGCCGCTGAGCCGCTGGCCCTTTTCGCCCACGTAGGTGTCGTAACCGTCGGGCAGACCCAGTATAAATTCATGGGCGTTGGCGATCTTAGCCGCCCTGATACACTCGTCGTCGGAGGCATCGGGCCGGGCGTAGCGTATGTTGTTTATTATGCTGCCGCTGAAAAGATAACTTTCCTGCAGCACCACGCCAAGTCGGCTTTTATATTCCGCAAGGCTGTAATCCTCAATGCTGTTGCCGTCTATCTTTATATCTCCCTCGTCGGCCTTATACAGCCGCATAAGCAGGTTTATCATTGTGGATTTGCCTGCGCCGCTGTGACCCACGAGGCCTATCATTTCGCCCTTTTTAACATCGAGGTCAATGTTTTTGAGCACGCTCTTGTACGATTTATATCCAAAGGTCACGTCGTCAAAGCGGATATCGCCGCGGATGTTATCCGCGTCGGCCTTAGACTCCGGCTCGGGGAGAGACTCCTCGTCCATTACCTCAAAAACGCGCTGGGCGCTGGTAATGGCCTCGCTCACATGGCGGGGCAGCATGCTGAACCAATCCAGCCTGCTGTAAAGATAGCCCGCATAGGTGGAAAACTGCATCAGCTCGCCCAGGCTCATGGTATGACCCAGCACTCTGCTGCCGCCGTAAAGCGTCACAAAATAGCTGCCAAAGCCTATGAGGAACCTGGCGATTGGAAAAACGGTATAAACGTACTTTTCCACCCGGCAGGTGGTGTTGCGCACGGAGGAGGCCACGCTGTCAAAGTGCGCTATCTCCCTTTCCTCCTGGCCAAAGACCTTGACCACCTTTATGCCGTTGAGCACATTGTTCAATGCGTCGGTCAGCTTATCCATCCACCGCCACTGGTGATGATAACGCCGGCGGACGGTATTGCGTATATAATTGGTGAACAGCAGGGCAAAGGGAATGGGCACCATTATCAGCATGGCCATAAACGGGTTGTAGCTGACCACGACTATGCCCACGCCGATGAAAAGGCAAATCTCGTTTATGGCCTGGACGGCCACATTCTGGATAAAGCGCTGTATGCGCCCTGTATCGCCGTTTATGCGCTGCATAAGGTCGCCGGCCTTTTTTTCTTCGATATATCCAAGAGACATGGACTGAACCTTGCTGTAAATGTCGTTGCGCAGGTCCCGGACCATAAGGTTGCTGGCCTTGGCCGAAACTATTTCGCGTCCCGCCCCGATAAGGGTGGTGACCAGCGAACAAAGTCCTGTCAGCGCCACAAGCCACAGCAGATTTGGCAGCAATCCGGCTCCGGCGCCCTTGTGTACAAGCACGTCGTTTATCAGGTGCTTGCTAACCACGGGAGAAAGGAGCATAAACGCGCTGTTGAGCCAAAACAGTACCAGCAAAATGCCGTACATGCCCCAGCAGGGGCGGCTGACCCTCCATATACGCTTCAGTACGCCCATACGGTCGCTGCAATTCCGGCAGATACGGGTGTTGCGGATATAGGGCCGGCCGCAGATGGGGCATTTTTTCTCATCGTCAACGCTGACCGCCTTGGGTCTGCGGCCCTCAATGAGGTCGGTGACTATCCTTTCGGCCATGGAATAACGGGCCATGTGCTCCATGGTGAAAAACACGATGGGCCGGGGCTCGCCGTCCATGTCGACCTCCAGCATACCCGAGGAGTTAAGCTCGCCGCAGCAGCAGCCCGCAAGCTCGCTAACGGGTACAATCTTATCTACCTGACCAGCGCACAAAACGATGAGCCTCGTTCCGGTGATGACAAGATAACCGTCGGTAAATTTCCCGTCCGGCGTAAGGTCGTAGGGCAGACAGTAGAGTATGTCCTCGCCGCGCAGGGCCTTTTCGGCGGCCTCGGCCTCCTTTTCGGGCAAAGTATAATTAAGTAACATATTTTCACCTCAAAACAGGTAAAGAAATTTGTTATTACAGCCAGATTTCAAGCAGACGCAGGGCCTTTTCCCCGACCTTTGTCACATCGGGAAAGATATAGCGGTTGCCGTCCACGTCGATTATAAGCACACGGTTGTTGCCAAGGTTGAGCAGATTGCTGTTCAGGTCGAAAACCGTAAAGCTTCGGCTGCCGGCGGTAGTCTCGGTCTCCCAGTAGGTGTGGCCGTATTCCTCCTTGACCTTGACGACCTTTGTTATCTCCGGCACAAAGTAGCGCCGGGTCAGCTCCTCGTCAATGAGCTGCCGCTGTTCGCCGGTGAAGTCGGACAGTTTTTCGATAACGCCGTATTCCACCCGGCTGTCGCTGCGGCCCCTTATTTCGCGGCGCACGGAAATGAAATTGTCGGTGTTGCGCAGGGGGAACATCCTCACCAGCGCCACCCGGCCCAGGTCCTCGCCCTTTATCTTTAGCCCCAAAAGGCCGCCCTCGGTTCGGTAAAACTCACAGTCCGACGGCGCAAGGTAGTTTATCTCGGCGTAGTTTTTCATTTTATTTTCCATAACTCAACCTCTTTTCGTTTTAACAAACGCAATTATTGCCGCAGCGGCGTTCACTAAGTGTAGTAGTTATATTACTATATTTACTAACAGTAGCTCGCACGCGCCGCAAAGCTCCAATATTTATTCCTAATCCATATATCAAAGCTGCTCCTCGTCGCCCACGCCGCGTATTTTCAGCGCGTCCCTTTGACGGCCCAGCATACGGGCGTAAATTCCGTCGGGCTTCGCCGCCAGCTCCTCATGGGTGCCTATTTCGGCTATCTCGCCCCGCTCGACCACCACAAGGCGGTCGGCGTTTTTAAGGGTCGACAGCCGGTGAGCGATGGCTATTGTAGTCCGGCCCCTGGTCAGAGTTTCGAGGGCGTCCTGTATCTGCTGCTCGGTCTCGGTGTCGAGAGAAGCGGTGGCCTCGTCGAGTATGAGTATGGCCGGGTCCATGAGAACCGCCCGGGCGATGGAGATACGCTGCCGCTCGCCGCCGCTGAGATTGGTCTTGCGCCGGCCTATCTCAGTTTCATAGCC
>CANRHW010000172.1 GCA_947630525.1 uncultured Clostridia bacterium
TTTTTTGCGGTTTTCGTGACTCCGTCAAAAAATCTGCGGCGCAATATGGGCGCAGCCCTTGCGGGGTATTGCTTTGGGATTATTTTATCATATTTTCAGCTTATTGTCAATACGGCATTGGGAAAATAGCCCTCTCCGGGCCGCCGGGCGTATCCGCCGGGCAAATGAAAAATACCACTATTATATACATATATCGCTAATTAGTACATTTATTTTTAATCATTGCGGTGGTATAATAAGGTTGAAATTTAACGCAGGAGGTTTTGAAAATGAAAAAATTACTTTCAGCTCTGCTGGCCGCTGCCATGCTGACCGGAATATTGCCGGTGATGGCGGGCGCGGCTGAACTGCCGGTCATGGGCCGGGACGAGGTTGTCCAGTACATCGAAAAGGTGAACGATTATTGGATAAACGAACATAAAAACGACGTTGGCTCCGCGTTTTGGGAAAGGGGCGCTTATAACGCCGGCAACATGGAGGCCTATATGCTCACCGGCATAGAGTCCTACCGTCAGTACAGCCAGAAATGGGCCCTTGCCAATATGTGGATGGGCAACCGCAATACCGGCGACAAGAACAACTGGACCTGGGGCTACACCGGCGACGTGAACTCTACCGGCGCACTTTTCGGCGACTGGCAGACCTGCTTCCAGACCTACGTTGACCTGTACAATTTTGACGTGGTGAAGGACCCCGGCAAGATCGCCCGGGCCCGGGAAGTAATGGAATATGAGATGAGCAAGGACGAGGACGGCTTTTGGTGGTGGGCCGACGGTTTGTTCATGGTAATGCCCGGCATGGCCAAGCTTTACCTTGCCACCGGCAACGAGCTCTATCTTGACAAGCTTTATGAGTATTTCACCTACGCTCTTGAGCTCATGTATGACGGCGAAGAGGGCATTCCCACCGAGGGCGAGGCCTACGCTACCTCCGCCAAGCTCAACGCCGGGGCGAAGCCTTCCACCGCCGGCGATTTCAAGCACCTTTTCTACCGTGACGCGGGCTACGTGTTCCCGCTCCATCCGCTGCCCGGCGACTTGGCCGAAACGAAGAATTTCTGGGCCCGTGGCAACGGCTGGGTATTTGCCGCTCTGTCCAAGGTGCTTCAGGACACTCCCGACAACTGGGAGCACCGTCCTCTATTCCTTAAAATTTACACCGATTACGCCAAGGCCATCCGTGACTGCCAAAAGATTGACGACCAGGGCCGGGGCTTCTGGACTCAGTCGATGCTGGCCCACAGCTATTCCTGCTCGGACGACAACCCCCAGGGCTATGAGACCAGCGGCACGGCGTTCTTTACATATGGCTTCCTTTGGGGCATCAACAGCGGTATTCTGCCCGAGGCCGAGTACATCGACTGCGCTCTCCGCGGCTGGAAGTATCTGACCGAGGTCGCCATTCAGCCTAACGGCAAGGTCGGCTATGTGCAGTGGGTAGGCGGCGAAGCCGGCAAGGCCGCCGTTTATGACAACACGCAGGATTTCGCCGTTGGCGCGACGCTCCTTGCGGGCTGTGAAATGGCCCGTTACAGCGGCGGCATGGTTGGCAACTTCTACCCCTATCTGCAAAAGCGCACCGTGGCCACGGTTTCTCTCAAAATAGGCTCGCCCTATACCTATTCCAACAATATCGTGACCGCCATTGAGGCGGCGCCCTTCGTATACGAGGACCGCACCTACGTGCCCGTCCGCGTGATTGCGGAGTCTCTCGGCGCTGAGGTTGGCTGGGACGAGGGAACTCAACAGGTTTCTATCTCCAAGCCCGGCCGGACCGTGGTAATGACCATCGGCAGCCCCAACTACACCGTCAACGGCGAAGCCAAGGTTATGGACGCCGCCCCCGCCGTGGTCAATGACCGTACGGTGGTTCCCCTCCGGGCTGTGAGCGAGGCTCTGGGCAAGGTTGTTTACTGGAACGGCGACAAGCAGATCGTTTCCGTCGGCCAGAAAGAAAACCTGTTCTATCCGTGCGAGGCCGGTATGCTCGATATGCTGGACGGCATACTGACCACCGGTCAGATACCCGTCTGGACTTCGCCGGACAAGGGCTTTGTGGATTACGTTGCCGAGCTTCACGACCCGGCTGCGTTCAGCCCCGCCGCCGCCCAGTCCGCCTGTGAGCCCGAGGCTTTCAACTGCCTTGAAATGGCCTTTGACGGCGACCCCGGCACCCGCTACGCCAATGATACCGTGGGCACAAATGTGACCTTTGACTTTGGCGAGGTAAAGACCTTTGCCAAGCTTGGCCTGTACTTCTGGATGTATCAGGAGCGTTCCACCTCCTTTACGGTTGAAATATCCTCCGACGGAACAAACTTTACTCAGGTTTACGACGGCGCCACCGTTAAGGGCACAATGGTGAACGTCCTTGACATAAACGCCGACGCCCGGTATATCCGCCTTACCAACAAGGGCAACGACAGCGACCGGGCCAACTGGTTCAATCTGCTGGAGATTGTGGGCTACGGCCCCGGCACGGCGGTCGCGACAACGCTGAATTAATTTAAATAGTATCGAAATTTGGGGCCGGCGTATCGCCGGTCCCTTTTAAAAAATGAATTGACATATGCGGCAAAATATTGTAAAATTATATCAAAAGGATGTGATGATTATGTTCAAAAAGGACTTTGCCTGGGGCGTTGCCACGGCGGCATACCAAATTGAGGGCGGCTGGAACGAGGGTGGAAGAACGCCCTCGACCTGGGATATTTTCTCCCATCAAAAGGGCAAGACCCGCGAGGGCGCCAACGGCGACGTGGCCTGCGACAGCTTCCACCGCTGGCGGGAGGACATAGCGCTGATGAAAGAGCTGGGCGTGAACGCTTATCGGTTTTCCCTTTCGTGGAACCGCATTTTCCCCGACGGCACGGGTAAGATAAACGAAGAGGGAATAGCGTATTACCACAGCTTGGCCGAGGAGCTTTTGAAGAACGGTATAACTCCGTACGCGACTCTGTTCCACTGGGATTATCCCTACGCTCTTTATCTGCGCGGCGGCTGGATGAACCCCGACAGCTCGAAATGGTTCGGCGAATACGCCGCCACCGTTGGGCGCCGCTTGGGGGATATCGTCAATCATTTTATTCCCTTTAACGAACCCCAGTGCTTTATCGGCCTTGGCCACCAGAGCGGTACCCACGCCCCCGGCCTCAGGCTGGACGAGCCGGATATCTCCCACTGTATACACAACGTTCTCCTCTCTAACGGCAGGGCGATCCAGGCTCTGCGGTCGGAGGTCAGCGGCGCGGTCTGCGGCTTTGCCAACTGCGGAGGCGCGGCCATGCCAAAGACAAATTCGGAGGCGGATATCCGGGCCGCATACGACTGGATGTTCGGCGGCTGCGGAATGTGGGATAACCGTATGTGGATGGACCCAATGTATCTGGGCATTTATCCCGAAACTCTTGTCCGCACTATTGGGGAGCCAACGCCCGAGGATGTAAAAATTATTTCCCAGCGGCC
>CANRHW010000173.1 GCA_947630525.1 uncultured Clostridia bacterium
TCCTGTTTTGTCAATTAAGCATCCATTTCAATAAAACCTGACTTTCATTTTGCCCTATCTTCAATTCCAAATATGCTTATCAAGGAAATTATACCACAAATCGCACAAAAAAGCAAGCCCTATTTCGGGCCTTTGATTGATAACGAACTCAAATTACTGTGGATGGTCTCGAAAGGTGACTACCTTTCGATAAAAAATATACAATCCCGGGGCGTGTACCCGGGATTGTATACCTTAATCGGGGTAGAAAATTTGTTCACAGACAAATTTTCGTAAGCGAAAGCGCCCGATGCGGAAGGGGTTCACGCCGGGGGAACCGTGCGGGTTCCCCCGACGAGAGCGCTGACTTTGTCAGCGCTCTGAAGCCCTATTTCGGGCCTGCGGCAGATATTAAAACACAGTGTTTTCATCCAGCGTGCCGAACTCGTATCCGGCCTCCTCAACAAGGGTCAGGATGCGGTCGAGATTGTCCGCGGTGCTCTTTCGGTCATGGAGCAGAATTACCGCCGTAGGGCCGGCGTCCTCCAGGCCCTCCTTTAAATTCCGCAGCACGGCCTCCTTATCCACCACCGCGCCGATGGAATCCCGGGGGTCAACATTCCAGTCAAAAATACAGTACCCCGCCGCCGTCAACAGCTCCCGCTGGCGGTCGGTCAGGCTGGGTTTGCTGCCGAAAGGCGTGCGCACCACCATGCTGCGGCGGCCAAGCAGCCTGTAAAGCGCGTCGTTGGTCTCGTTCATTTCATTCAGGGGACTGGTGGGCGTGGCGTAAATATCCCCGTTGTGGCTGACGCCGTGGAGACCGATAGTGAAACCCTCGTTTTCCATCATACGGATATAATCGGGATAGGTCTCTATGCGGTCTTTCAGTACAAAGAAGGCCGCTCCAGCCTTATGGGCCTTTAGGGTCTCAATAATGTTCGGCGTGTTCAGGGTCGGACCGTCGTCGATGGTTATGAAGGCTACTTTTTTCTGCGGCGCGGCGCCGTTTACTATGACCGAAAAAAGAATTATCGCCGCCGCCATGGCGAAAAACAGAAATCTCCTCATGGGCTCACCTCATTACAGCTTATGAGGGCGCATAATTTTTTATGTTTGCCCCTTGCGCGGACAAAGTTTTTATGATATACTGTGTGCGGACAAGATTTTTACGATAGCTTTAAAAAATTTTCCGAAGGAGTGTTTAAAGTGAAAATTGCAACAAATGAATTTGTCCCGCTGAAAAACGTAAAAATAACGGACGGCTTCTGGAGCCGCTACACAGACATTGCAAAAGACAAGATAATCCCCTATCAATGGCAGGCCATAAACGACAACGTCCCCGACACGGAGCCCAGTCACGCCATAACCAACTTCCGCATTGCGGCCGGACTGGAAAAGGGCCGGTTCGGCGGCTATGTGTTCCAGGACAGCGATGTGTCAAAATGGCTGGAGGCCGTTGCCTACCGGCTGACCATCGCCCCGGACAAGGAGCTGGAGGCCACCGCCGACGGCGTTATCGACCTGATGGAAAAGGCTCAGGACGAGGACGGCTACCTGATGACCTACTTTCAGATAGAGAAGCCTGACAAAAAGTTCACCAATCTGCTGGACTGCCACGAGCTTTACTGCGCAGGGCACATGACCGAGGCCGCCGTAGCCTATTACGAGGCAACGGGCAAGGATAAACTTTTGAACATAGTGCGCCGCTTTATTGACCTTATCGACGCAAAAATCGGCCCGGAGGACGGCAAGATACACGGTTATCCCGGCCACCCCGAGCTGGAGCTGGCCCTTATGCGGCTTTACGGAGTTACCGGCGAGGAGCGCTATCTCAACCTTTGCAAATATATGATAGACGCCCGCGGCACCGAGCCCAACTTTTTTGAGCAGGAGCTAAAGGCCAGGGGCAACATAAACCACTGGAACGGCCATCAAGACTGGGTGGACAAGCTCTACAACCAATCCCACAAACCCATAAGGGAGCAGACCGAAGCCGTAGGTCACGCGGTCAGGGCCGGGTATCTTTACACCGGAGTAGCCGCACTTGCCGCCGAGACCGGCGACCTGGAGCTTAAAAAGACCGCCGAGACCCTTTGGGATAACATAACCCAAAAGCAGATGTACATAACCGGCGGAGTAGGCTCCCAGGTTCACGGCGAAGCTTTCAGCTTCAACTACGATCTGCCCAACGACACGGTTTACAACGAGACCTGCGCGGCAATAGCCATGGTCTTTTTCGCCCGGCAGATGCTGCGCATGGATGTGGACGGCAAATATTCCGACACGATGGAGCGGCTGCTCTACAACGGCACCATCTGCGGAATGTCGCTGGACGGACGGCACTTCTTTTATACAAACCCGCTTGAAATGTGGGAGGAGGCCACGCAAAAGGCCGGCCCATGCCGCCATATCCGCAGCAAGCGGCCCGGCTGGTTCGGCTGCGCCTGCTGCCCGCCTAATCTGGCAAGAATGATAACCTCTCTCGGCGGCTATGTGTATTCCTCCTCGGCGGACACAATATACGCCCACCTGTTCATCGGCGGCGAGGCGGAAATAGCAATGCCCTTTGGCCGCGTAAGAGTGGAGCAGAGCGGCAATTATCCCTGGGACGGGAAAATATCCTTCCGGCTCAGCGCGGGAGATTACACCTTTGCCCTGCGCATTCCCTCATGGGCAAGGAGCTTTGAACTCAAGGTCAACGGCCTCAGCGCCCAGCCGGTGCTGAAAAAGGGTTACGCCTACATCGAGCGCAAATGGAAAGACGACGACAGCGTTTGCCTGACCCTGCCCATGCCGGTTGAGCTGATGGAGGCAAATCCCCTCGCCCGCGAGGATAACGGCATGGCCGCCATAATGCGGGGGCCGGTGGTCTACTGTTTGGAGTCCGCCGACAACGGCGACTGCCTGAGCGCTCTGCGGCTTGGGGACGCAAAGGATTTTTACGCCTGCGCCGGCGACGGCCTTTTCGATGGCGCGGTCTATATCAAGGGCAAGGCCTACCGCCGTCCAAGCTGGTCGGACAACGCGCTTTACAGGCCGCTTTCCGCCGCCGAGGACGAAACCGAGGTAACCGCTATCCCCTATGCTTTTTGGGGCAACCGTGAGGACACCCGGGAAATGACTGTATGGGTGAGAAAATAAACGCAAAATGGGCCTGTAAAAAAAGTCGCGCAGATCGTTCAAGGGCTGCAATTCTTTATTTATGGCAAATTAAAGTATTGAAAAATTAAACAATAAACAAAATAATAAATTAATGTAGAAAATTCGCCCTTACGAGCGAATTTTCTCATTTTATGCCCTTGAACTACGAACGAAAATCACCCTCGTCGGCGTCGAGGCAAAGCCCGTCTTTGCTCCGACGCTTTTTCCTAAGAAAAAGGTCGTCGCACGAGGGCTTGCCCCTCCTTTATCGCAAAAGGTCACGCGCTCCAGCTATTCGGGCGGTTAAGCCGCCCTCATAACGCCT
>CANRHW010000174.1 GCA_947630525.1 uncultured Clostridia bacterium
GTGTAACGGCGCAAAACTTTTTCATCCATTTTTGTGCCTTGCAGCGCAGCGGAAAGGAATGGTCATAAATATGAAGATTACATCAAGATTTACCATGGCGGTCCATACACTTCTCGCGATTTATGTTTTCAGAAAGGAATATAAAATGACATCGGATTTCATAGCGTCGAGCGTTAATGTAAACCCGGTTGTGATACGGCGCACCCTTTCGAGCCTGAAAGCGGCGGGAATAATCGACGTAAAGGCGGGATGCGGCGGCGCGACGCCGGTAAAGGAAGCGGACGATATTACGCTTTACGACATTTACTCGGCGGTTGACTGCGTGGAGGGCGACCTGTTTAATTTTCACGAAAACCCAAATCCGGAATGTCCTGTCGGAAAAAATATTCATGCGGTGCTGGATTCGCACCTTGCGGACGCTCAGACAGCATTGGAAAACGAGCTAAAAAGCGTGACCCTCGCCGATTTGATGAATCAGTTAAATATATTGATGTAAAAAATGTCTGTATTTTTTGTTGTAACTATTGACATTACAACAAAACTATGCTAATATATAGTTGTAATCAAGATGGTTACAACTATATATTTTTTGGAGGTCTTTATTATGACAAACTACAGCAAGGTAAACGTAAACGGCACAGACAGAGTGGAGCTGCACGACACTCTCGGACTTACCGGCGCGGAGGTAAGCGTAAATTTCATGCCTGCGGGCGCGGGTGTGCCCTTTGTTCACGCGCATAAGCAGAACGAGGAAATTTATATAATCCTCGAGGGCAAGGGCTGCATGGAGATTGACGGGGAAAAGGTCGCTCTTGAGGCTAATGATTTTCTTCGCGTATCGCCGGAAGCGAAAAGGCAGCTTTTTGCGGCTGCGGACTCCTCAATCAAATACTTGTGCGTTCAGGTAAAAGCCGGTTCTCTTGAAGAATATACGGCGAGTGACGCAGTTATGGCGTAATAAAGCCAGGACTTTATTCTGGGGCCGTAAAAAATGGCGCAGAGCGTTCAAGGGCCGGATGACTTAATTTAAGGCAAATATGAGCGCACAGCGGCTCGTCAGGGTTATCGCAGCGGTCATTATAGCCGCAAGCTTACAACAACATCAGGAGAGGTGCGTCTAGAAAGTTCCTAAACTTAGCGGAGGTGTTCCCTGAAGCCAACACAGCTAAAAACTCGCTATGTAATATTTAGACGCGCCGATATGTACGCCGGGGCGGAGCATTTGCTGCTTAAAACCAGCCTTTCAGGCTCTGATACAGGGCCTTATAGCGCTCGTAGCCCCTGTCGTATTTTTCGGCGAGCCGCTCATCGACCTCTATAAAGCCGTCCGTCTTTACAATTAATTCCGCGGCCTCCTTTACCGAGGAGTATTCCCCGGCGGCTGTCATCGCGAGAATTGCCGCCCCGTAGGCCGGGCCCTCGCCGCAGGCCGGTATATCCAGCCTTAGACGGAGGACGTTCGCCAGAATTTTGCGCCACAGCGGGCTTTTCATTCCTCCGCCGCAAAGGCGGGCCTCGGTTATCTCTATGCCCGCGGCCCGGGCCGCTTCAACGCAGTCGCGCAGGGCGTAGGCTACGCCCTCCAGCACCGCGCGGGTCATTTCCGCCCGCGCGGTGCTCATGCTCATGCCGGCGAAAACCCCTCTCGCGGCAGGGTCATTATGGGGCGAACGCTCGCCCATCAGGTAAGGCAGGAAAAAAACTCCCCCCTCGCCAAGGCCGGTTATTTTCTCCTGCTCGGCGTTATAGCCGGCGGTATTTAATATGTCCTCCATCCACCACTTATTGCAGGAGGCGGCGCTGAGTACGCAGCCCATCAGGTGAAAGCCGCCGTCCGCATGGGCAAAAGAGTGGAGGGCGTTGCCGCCGTCGGCGGCAAATTTGTCCGACGTAATGAACACCGTCCCGGAGGTGCCCACGGATATGCTGCATTTTCCGGGGCCGACCACGCCCATGCCGATCGCTGCTGCGGCGTTGTCGCCGGCTCCGGGGGCCACAATGACCTCTCCCGCGCCGAGCGTTTCGGCAAGCTCCCTTTTGAGCGTCCCTACAGCTTCGCTCGACCGGCGGACTTTTGGCAGCATATCCTCCGTAATTCCGCATATATCCAGCATTTCGCGGCTCCAACGGCCGTTTTTTACATCATAAAGAAGCGTGCCCGAAGCGTCGGACGGCTCCGTCACAAATTCGCCGCTCAGACGGTAACAGAGATAGTCCTTCGGCAGCATTATTTTTTTGCAGCGAGCGAATATTTCCGGCTCATGCTTTTTGACCCACAGTATTTTTGGCGCGGTAAAACCGGGGAAGGCGATGTTACCCGTCCATTCGGAGAGCTTTTCGCGGCCTATAGCGTTGTTAAGGTAAGCGCACTCCTCCGCGCTCCTGCCGTCGTTCCAAAGAATGGCCGGGCGGAGCGGCTCGTCGTTTTCGTCCAGCATTACCAGCCCGTGCATCTGCCCGCCAAAGCTCAGCCCCCTTAGCTCAGCCCCGCGAACCCCTACAAGCTCCCTCAGACCAAGAACGGTTTGCTCGTACCAGTCTGACGGATTTTGCTCGGCCCAGCCCTCCTTTGGAAAGCTGAGGGGATATTCCTTGGTCACGGTGTTGATTATCGTCCCTTTTTCGTCGCACAAAATCAGCTTTACCGACGAAGTACCCAAATCTATTCCGACATACAGCATAAATATCACGCTCCTAAAAATATTATATCAAAATATCTTTTTCTTGTAAAGCGATTCTGTAATTAATTATATATCAAACGTTTAAATCTATATATGAGGCCTTGACCCGGCGGAGCTTTTTCTTGACAAAAAACGAGTTTTATATTATACTTAAATTAGCGATAATCCATACTCTTAGATAAAGGAAAGGTTGATTTATATGATGACATTTGTCATAGGCCTTGCTATTCTTTTAATTGGCGGCGCGCTTTACGGAAAAGTTTGTGAAAAAGCTTTTAGGCCTGACGACCGTGAAACGCCGGCGGTGCGTTTGAACGACGGGATTGACTTTGTGCCCATGAAAAAATGGAAAAACTCGCTAATACAGCTTTTGAACATCGCCGGGACGGGGCCGATTTTAGGCCCGATACAGGGCATACTTTTCGGGCCGATAGCTTTCCTGACAATACCGGTGGGCTGCGTGATAGGCGGCGCGCTTCACGACTATATGTGCGGCATGATCTCCGTGCGCAACGACGGTGCGCAAATGCCGTCGCTCATACGGAAGTATCTCGGCAAATACACCTACCCTGTCTACAACGTTTTCGTGTGCCTAACAATGCTGTTGGTAGGGACGGTGTTCATTTATACTCCGGGGGATATTTTTATAACGCAGATATTAAAAACCGACAACGGCGCCGCCAATCCGGTGGTATGGATCGTATACGGCGCCATATTCGCATACTATATAATTGC
>CANRHW010000175.1 GCA_947630525.1 uncultured Clostridia bacterium
CTTCGGGCTCTTTCCACCGCTTCGAGGGCGCGAACCACGGCTTCAAGCTGACGCCGGTTCGCTATCACGGAACCGGCGCCGGACATGAGCCCCAGTTCGCGGACTATTTCACTCCTCACGCGCTCCACGCCGGCGCCGGTTTTTGCGCTTATACCGATAAAGTCCGGGCGACCGTCGGGCTTTATGTCGCACTTATTGGCGATTTTCAGCACGGTGCAGGCAAGCGAGGCCAGAATATCTTCCTCCTCCGGCAAAAGCCCGCGGCCCGCTTCGGTGACGAAAAGGCAGATGTCCGCTTGCCGAATGTAGCCCCGGCTCATTTCAACGCCGATTTTTTCCACGGCGTCGCCGCTCTCCCTTATGCCGGCGGTGTCGCCCAAGAGCACCGGCACCCCGTCCACGTCTATCCAGGCCTCCACCACGTCGCGGGTAGTGCCGGCAATGTCGGTAACTATGGCCTTTTCCTGCCGGTAAAGAGCGTTGAGCAGGGAGCTCTTGCCGGTGTTGGGCAGGCCGCATATCGCGCAGCGCACGCCCTCACGCAGGGCTTCGCCCCGGCGGGCCGTATTTTTTAAAGCGACAAGGCCCGCGCTTATTTCGGCCAGCTCCTCTTCCATACTAAGGCCGCTCAGGTCCTCCACATCCTCCTCCGGGAAGTCGGACGCCACCTGTACCGCAGCGAGAAGCCGGAGGATTTTTTCTCTCATTTCGACTATGGGTTTTGTAATTCCCCCCTCAAGACGGTTCACCGCCGCCCAAAGAGCGCCGTCGGTTCGCGCGTCTATCACGTCTTTGACGGCCTCCGCCTCGGTAAGGCTCAGCTTTCCGTTCAAAAACGCTCTCTTGGTAAATTCCCCCGGCTCCGCCATGCGGCAGCCACTTTCAATCAAAATATCGATAATTTTATTGATAATTACTAATCCGCCGTGACAATTGATTTCGCATACGTCCTCGCCGGTAAAGGAGTTTGGCCCTTTGAACACCGTTACAAGGACCTGATCCACAATCTCTCCGTTCCAAACCACCCGGCCAAAAGTAACCGTGTGAGAAAGAGCCTCATCGAGAGGAGTTTTGGAACTAAATATTTTTGATGTAATTTCGACGGCCTTATCTCCGCTAACGCGAATTACGGCTATCCCCCCTCGCCCGTAGGGGGTTGAGAGCGCACAAATGGTGGAGTTTGTCATAAAACGACCCCTTTGGTAAACTAAAAATCATTAATTGATAAAAACACAGCCAGTCTGAACGGCGACATGACCGTGCAGTAATACATAAATGAGAAAATTCGCTCATAAGGGCGAATTTTCTTAAAGCGATGAATATTTTCTTATCAATAAGGTAGCTCCCTTTTGGAACTTCCTCTAACAACGGACAAAATTACTCGTCCGCAGCCTCGATATCGGCGGCCATTTCGGCGGGTGCTCCGTCGATAACCAGCTCGTTTTCTTTGCGGTTATAGCGGTATTTGGATTTGTAATCGCTGCCGTATTCCCTTTTCTTCGGCGCAATGACGATTCTCCGCTGGGGGTCGTCGCCTATAGAATAGGTATAAATATTTTTGTAATCCTGAAGTGTGGAATGTATTATTCTTCTTTCATTGGGGTTCATGGGTTCAAGGGTCACGCTGCGGTGACTCTTGGCCACGGCGGCGGCCCGGCTCTTGGCCAGACGGATGAGAGTTTCTTCTCTCTTTTCCCGATAGCCCTCAATGTCGAGAGATACGCGGATATAATTTTCCTCGCCCTTATTTACCACCAGGCTTGCCAAATACTGGAGAGCGTCCAAGGTTTCTCCCCGGCGGCCTATTATAAATCCGACGGTCTCTTCGTCGCAGTCCATGGTCACGTTAACTTTTTCGTCCTCATACTCCGTTTTGAGCTGAACTTCTATGCCGAGGCAATTAAACAAACCGTTAAGGTAATCCTCGGCCTTGTCCGCCGGAGAATTGCAGGAATAAGTTACCTTAACCCTCGCTTCTACGCTGCCAAGGCCCAAAAAGCCTTTTTTGCCCTCGCTGAGAACATCTATTGTCACCTTGTCCTGGCTGACGCCAAGCTCGTTAAGAGCCATTTCGACAGCCTCGTCAATTGTTTTCGCACTTTTAATAACAACCTTATCCATTTTAGAAACGCTCCGCTCCCCTGAGCGGGATAACCTTCCTTTCGTATTATGCTGAAAAAACGATCATTTTTTCTGCTTTCCCTTATTATAGTTTTCTCCCAGGCGCTTACGGTCATTTAAGGTAAGGGGCAGTTCTTTTTTGGTATTTTTCATTATTACGTTTGTAACTATCTGCTGAAGCAGGTTCACCACGGTACTGGTAAACCAGTACAGCGACATACCTATAGGCATGATATAGGTGAAATACGCCGTCATAATGGGCATTACAAAAAGCATGGAGCTGCCCGCGCCGGCCTGCTGGCCGCTGCTCGACATTATCTTTTTGCTCACGATGGACGAAAGCACCGTGGCCAGTACCGCCAGCACCGGAATTATCCAAACCGTGATGTCGCCCATATTGGAACTCAGCATTTTTGTCAAATCTATGCCCAGGAAATTAAAGTTTATGGGTTCTTTGCCAAGAGCTTCGATAGCCTTTATCGTTTCGGGATGAGAGCAGTACTGCACCTGATACAGCACCTTTTCACCGGCGGCCTCAAGCGTATCTTTTATGGCGTTTATCTGGTCCGGGCTCATCCTCAGCAGATACTGCAAAGGATTGTAAACTACGCCCACAAAGCCCAAAATTATAAACAGTCTTATTATCATGGGCAGGCAGCCGGCCATTGGGTTGATGCCGTACTTGGTGTACAGCTTCTGCATTTCGGTATTGTATTTTTCTTTATCGTTAGCGTATTTTTTTTGCAGCTCCATCAAAAGCGGCTGCAGCTGCTGGGTCTTGGCCATACTTTTTTGGCTCATTATCGTAAGCGGTATCGTCAATAAATTTATGAGCACCGTAACTATGACCAAAGTCCAGCCGTAATTCTGAATAAGCTCATAAATAGGCCTTATGAGCATGGAAAGCGGTTCGGCTAACAAATACATCTGCATTTCTCCTTACGTGGAAATTTCTAAGGAAGGGGATCGTAGCCCCCCTTACAGAAGGGATTACACCTCAATATTCTAAAAAGAGAAAGCCGCAGACCTTTAAAAAAGCCATACTTTTCAAAGGCCTCCAGGGCGTACTGAGAGCAGGTCGGCGTAAAGCGACAGCATGGCACCTTCAAACCTGACAGGTGTGCGCGGTAAAATTTAATAAGAAATATACATAATCTGCTCATTTCAACAGTCCGCTCTTGTTTAAAGCTCTCTCCAAAGCGGAGGAAACGCTCCTAAAATCGGAAGATGCGG
>CANRHW010000176.1 GCA_947630525.1 uncultured Clostridia bacterium
TGTGAAAAGGTTTGA
Organism: uncultured Clostridia bacterium; assembly: GCA_947630525.1. Taxonomy (GTDB): domain Bacteria; phylum Bacillota; class Clostridia; order UMGS1883; family UMGS1883; genus JAFLUQ01. Next base: position 16 of record CANRHW010000176.1, read on the forward strand.
CAATCTCACCTTTTTGTATTACAATATAACTAAAATAGGATGTCCCGCCGCTAAGGCGGGCTCCGGGCACTTATATTACATTATACAGGGGGAGCAAAATGAAAGCCTTAAAATGCTTTTTTGCCATAAATGTGCTGCTGTTTATTTTCTGCTCGGCGGCTTCGGCCCAGGACTATATCTTCGCGTACAAGGACGAGGTGTATGAGCAGGGCCTTGTTATGCCGATGAGCGCGGAGTTCAATCAGCGTCAGCTTATGGGCAGCATTTACCTTACCGACGATGAGGAAGCGCTGAAGCGCATGCTTGACGCCGGGCTTATCGAGGGCTACGGCCCCGATGAGGAGGTGGTTCTGTTGGACTTTGCCGACGACCCGAGGTTCCACAGTCAGGAAAACTACGAGTTTAAGCTCACCAACGCCGCGGGCCTTGTGAACAATGGCCGGTGGAACGGCAGCGGAGTCAAGGTCGGTATAATCGATACCGGCATTGCCATGGAACACGGGGATATAAATTATAATAAAATCGTCGCCCGGCGCAATGTTTTAAAAAACAGCAGCGATCCGCTGGCCGCCGACGTGACCGACGAACAGGGCCACGGCACTGCCGTAGCCGGCCTGATAGCCGCAAAAACCAATAACGGACTCGGAGTGTCGAGCCTTGCGCCGGAGGCCGAGTTGGTAATAATAAAGGCTTTCGGCAGCAGCACCACGACGGTCAGCGTATTGATAGACGGTATCGATTACGCTTTGGATCAGGGCTGCGACGTATTGAATATGAGCGTCGGCTCAAAGCCCTCCGGCAACCCCGGCAACGTTTATGAGCTAATGCGTAAGGCCATAAGCGAGGCGCAGGAAAAAGGCATGATCGTAGTGGCAGCCGCTGGGAATTACAGCAACGGTGAAACAAATAACAGAAACGAGGACAGCGATTATATGTACCCCGCGTCCTATGACAATGTGGTCGGGGTCAGTTCCATTGACAGCAACGGCAATCCGTCGTCGTTTTCATACCACAACGACAAGGTGAACATTGCCGCCTGCGGCGGCAGCGTTTCGGTTCTTGACTGGAAAAATCCCAACGGGGTCATGGGCGGCAGCGGCACATCCTTTTCCGCGCCTTTTGTCACCTCGGTGGCGGCGCTTGCCAAGCAAATCGATCCGTCGATCGACCAGGCGCGGTTTATGGAACTGCTGGCGGCCACCGCCGATGACGCGGGCGCTCCCGGCTACGACACTTTTTACGGCTCCGGCATAATAAACGTGGGCCGCCTTGTGGAGACCCTTCTCCGCCAGACGGGCCGTTCCGACAAAAATAACATAGAGCTTGGCGAGCCTACATATGACCCCTACACATTGACTTACTCGTTCAAAATAACAAACAAAGGCTTTGACAGTGTCGCTGTGCTCGATACTTGGTACCAAAAAATGGGCGGCGACAGATATAACTCGCAGATAAGCACGGTCGAGGTGGCTCCCCGTTCCAGTGAAGAGGTAACTTATGAAAGCTTTTTGGACGTGGCGCATATGGTTTGGAAAAAGGAGACTCTTGAACCTTTGTGCCCTGTTTGGGAGCACAGTCCGCCTCTGGATTGACTGAAATTCACACAAAGGTTTTCGCGGCCTTTGTGTGAATGTTTGCTGCGGCGCTTTTTCGTCCAGCGCGTGAGCTACTGCACCGCCTTTTAATTGAGGATCGGTACAAAAAATAAAAGGAATGATTGCTATGAAAAAGATATTTATTATTTTCGTGTCGCTGTTGGTGCTCCTCGGCGGATGCGGAACAAAAAAGACGGAAAAGCCCGCCGGCAGCGTCGGCAACAGCTATGAGAACGGCGAGACCGAAGCCGCCTCCTCGCCCGATGGAGAGGAGGCCCCGGTCGCCGTCACCGACGAGGCCGTAATTGCCGAAAACTCCGCTGCCGTAAGCGCTATGCTCGACTGCTTCAAGGCCCTTGACTACGAAGGCGCTCTGGCGCTGGTCAGGGAGAGCGACCGGGAGCTGCTGAATGTTGAAAGCGCCCGCGCCAACGCCGCGTATAACGCCCTGCTGCCCAAGATGACCTATGAGACCGGGGCCTGTTATGCCGAGGGTGAGGGCGGCGGGTATATTGACGTGAGCATAACCGCTCCTTCCATGCAGGATATTTACGGCCAGGTGTTTATTCGCATGAACGACGCTATGATGAACGGCGAGCTCGCTTCCAGCGAGGAGGCGGCGGAGTTTAACAATGCCGCTATAACCGATATAGTGAACAATGGCGAGGTAAAAGAAAATACAATGGAGGTGCGCGTGGCTCTTGCGGAGGAGGACGGCGCTCTCAGGGCGGCCCTCACTAACGAACTTCTCAACGCCATGCTGGGCGACATTCAGGGGGCCAGCCAGCAAATGGAGGAAACCCTGGGCGAAAGTGCCGACGAATACAGCCAGGCCAAAGATGCCGGCGTATTTAATTGATTTTATCTGAACGGAGGGTAAAAGCGTGAACGGGATAAAGATACTTGTGGCCGACGACGAGGCCAGAATGCGCCGCCTTATACGCGATTTTCTCGAAGCGGCGGGATATTCTGTCGTCGAGGCGGAGAACGGTAAGAAGGCCTTTGAGCTTTTTTGCGCCAACGCCGCCGAGATACGGCTTTTGGTGCTTGACGTGATGATGCCGGAGATGAACGGCTGGGATGTCTGCCGTGAGGTGCGCCGGTTATCGGATGTTCCCATAATCATGCTTACGGCCCTCTCCTCCGAAAGTGATCAAATAGAGGGCTTTGAGACCGGGGCCGACGACTATGTTACCAAGCCGTTTTCGCCCAAGGTTTTTGTGGCCAGAGTAGAGGCGATGCTGCGCCGCTCCACGGCGGACGGCGGCAGCGAAGTAAGCGTGGGCGGCCTGCGGATCGATAAAAGGGCCCACGCGGTATACGTTGACGGCGAGGAGATATATCTGAGCCTGAAAGAATACGATTTGCTCCTATATCTGCTTGAAAACCGCGGGATAACTTTAAACCGTGAAAAAATTCTCGACCATGTGTGGAATTATGACTATTTCGGCGACGCCCGCACCATTGACACTCACATAACCAAGCTTAGGAAAAAGCTGGGGCCCTGCGGAGAAATGCTCCAGACCGTGAGGGGAGTGGGATATAAATTTGAAAAATAAAAGCATACGCATATCTCTTAGGGCAAAGTTCGTTTTGATATTCGCGGCGATCTTGCTGCTCACCATTACGGGCATAGCCGTAGCCAACCGCATACTTCTGGGCAGAATGTACGAAAGCGATAAGCGCAAAGCCCTCATAAGGGCGTATAACACTGTAAACGCTCTGTCCTCCGCTGACGG
>CANRHW010000177.1 GCA_947630525.1 uncultured Clostridia bacterium
GTAGCAATCCGCAAAATGGAAAAAAGAAAGGAGCTATCCCCCATGAACATAGAAACTCTGCGCGCCGACATGGTCGCCGCAATGAAAGCCAAAGACAAGCCCAAAAAGGACGCCGTATCCTCCCTGATAGCCGCGGTGAAAAAGGCCGCCATCGACGAAGGCTGCCGGGACGATATACCGGAGGAGCTTGTAGACCGGGTGATACTGAAAGAAATAAAGACCGTTACCGAGCAGGTAGACACCTGCCCCGACGAAAGGGCCGAGCTAAAGGCCGAATACCGTCAGAGGCTGGAGTACATTTCGGCCTACGCGCCAAAGCTGATGAGCGCCGAAGAGGTCAGGGTCCTGTTGACCGAAAAGTTTGCGGAGGTGCTCTCCACAAAGAACAAGGGCCTGATAATGAAAACCGTCATGGCCGAGCTCAAAGGCAAAGCCGACGGCAAGGTCATAAGCGGCGTCGTAGCGGACCTGACAAAATAAAGGCAATCGGCCGCCCTTTTAGCAACCGCTTTTTATCAGCAGAAAGGAATTTATCATGACACACAACAAATACACCTATGTCCCCCCGGCGAACGGCTATCCCGAATGGAACAACAATCCCGAGATATTTGAGCTGAACCGCCTGCCGGCCAGGGCCACGCTGATGCCCTATGACAGCCTTGAACAGGCGGTCGCCGGGAACAGAGACGCTTCGCCCAGGAAGATATCTCTCAACGGCCTGTGGAAATTCAGCTTTGCCGAAAATCCCGCTTCCGCGCCGAAGGACTTTTTCGCGGCGGATTACGACGTGAGCGGCTGGGACGATATAAAGGTCCCCGCCCACTGGCAGCTCCAGGGCTGGGATTATCCCCAGTACACCAACGCCACCTACCCCTGGGCTTTGAGGGAGCCAAAGCTAAAGCCCCCTTACGCCCCCTCGGGCTACAACCCGGTGGGCAGCTATGTGCGCACCTTTAACATAGGCGAAATAAACGGCCCTGTGACCCTCCGCTTCGGCGCGGTGGAAAGCGCCTTTTACGTATGGGTCAACGGGGACTTTCTGGGCTTTAGTCAAGACAGCTTCACCCCCGCCGAGTTCGATGTGACGCCCTATCTCGTAGAGGGCGAAAACCGCCTGGCGGTGCAGGTATACCGCTGGAGCGATGCAAGCTGGCTGGAGGATCAGGACTTTTGGCGGCTGAGCGGAATTTTCCGCGAGGTATATCTGGAAATGCAGAGCCCCGTCCACGTTTACGACCTGTTTGCCCGGCCCGTGCTCAGCGCGGATTTTTCCGAGGCCACGGTGGAAACGGATATAACTCTGAGGAATTATGACCGGGCCGGCGGCCGGGTGAGCGTCAGCGCTCAGCTTTACTTTGAGGGCAGCCCGGCGCTCAAAACCCCGGCCAAGGTCAGCCTTGACCTTTCCGGCGAAGAAACTGAGCGGCTGACCCTGAGCGCCAAGGTCGACGCCCCGCGGCTGTGGAGCGCGGAAAAGCCCGAGCTTTACACCCTTGTGGTCACTCTTAAAAACGGCGACAGCACCGAATATGTATCGGTAAGAGTGGGCCTGCGCAGCTTTGTCATCGAGGACGGCCTTATGAAGATTAACGGCGCGCCCGTAATGCTCAGGGGCGTAAACCGCCACGACTTTACGGCCCAAAACGGCCGGGCAACCACTTATGACGAGCTGCTCGCCAGCGCGAAGCTCATGAAGCAGAACAACATCAACGCCGTACGCACCAGCCATTATCCCAACAACGAGCTTTGGTACGACATCTGCGACGAGTACGGGCTGTACGTGATAGACGAGACAAATCTGGAGACCCACGGCACCTGGCATTACGGCCAAAAGGACGAGGGCGAAACCATCCCGGGCAGCAAGCCGGAATGGGCCGGCGCCGTCGTCGACCGTTGCAACTCCATGTTCATGAGGGACAAGAACCACCCCTCGGTGTGCATCTGGTCCTTGGGCAACGAGTCCTTTGGCGGTGAAAACTTCGTCAAAATGCGCGACCACATCAAGGCCCTTGACCCCACGGGCCGCCCCGTACACTACGAGGGCGTGGCCCACAACAGGGATTTCAGCCACGCGTCGGATATTGAAAGCCAGATGTATACGCATCCCTGGGATATCGTGCGGCAGATAAATCACAACAACGACAAGCCCTACATACTTTGCGAATACAGCCACGCCATGGGCAACTCCTGCGGCGGGCTTAAGGATTATTGGGAGCTGTTCTACAAATACCCCTCTCTTCAGGGCGGCTTTATCTGGGACTGGATAGACCAGGCCCTGTGGAACGAAACTCCCGACGGGCGGCCATATCTGGCCTATGGCGGGGATTTCGGCGACGCGCCCAACGACGGCACTTTTTCGGGCAACGGCCTGATTTTTGCCGACCATGGCATAACGCCAAAGCTCCTGGAGGTCAAGGCCTGTTATCAATGCGTGGCATTTTCCGACGCCGACATACAAAACGGCCGCGTCCGCATAGAAAACCGCTTCCTTTTCACCGATTTGTCCGAGCTGGACTTCCGCTGGAAGCTGGAGCTGGACGGCGAATTTATCAAGGAGGGCGGTTTTGAGGTAAGCCTGGCGCCCGGCAAGACCGGCGTATTCTCTATCGGCGGCGATATGCCCGACAAGGGCCGCGGCGAATACGCCCTGACCGTAAGCGCCCATCTGCGCGGGAGCGAACCCTGGGCCGAGGCCGGCCACGAGGTGGCTTTCGGCCAGTTCATACTCCCCGCCGAAAACACTACCCCCGCCCGGAGCTTTGCCTCCGGCCCGGTGGAAACGGACGGCAACACTTTCCGGGGCAAGGGGTTCAGCCTGAGCTTCGACCCGGAGACCGGCTATATCAACAGCTACGTCATTGGCAACCGGGAGCTGCTCCGGGGGCCGGCGGTGATGAACTTCTGGCGGGCAATGACCGACAACGACAAGGGCAGCCGTCTATACAAACGGTCCGTTTCCTGGCGCGACGCCGGCGAAAAGGCCGCTCTCGCCGGAAGGACCGTGGAGACCATGGCCCACGGCGTGAGGGTGACCTGCGACTACAGCCTGCCCACCGAGGCCGAAAGCGCCGCAAGACTGGTCTATGAGATATTCAGCGACGGCGAAATAAAGGTGACCATGACCCTCGACCCCGCGCTCAAAAACGGCGAGATCCCGGAGATTGGCCTTATGCTGCCGGTGGACGGGGAGATAACGGATCTGACCTTCTACGGCAAGGGCCCCCACGAAAACTACGTTGACCGGGACGCTTCGGCAAGGCTGGGCATATACCGCCAAAAGGTGGCGGATCAAACGACCCATTATCTCGTGCCCCAGGAGG
>CANRHW010000178.1 GCA_947630525.1 uncultured Clostridia bacterium
AATTTTACTCAATGATTGTCAATACGCGGCGATAAAATTATCCTTGATTTTTTAACGGCCATGTGATATGATGTATATGAAAGAGGAGATGTCCTTGGAAAGATATCATATTATTGACGGCGTCAGGGGTCTTGCGGCGGCGAGCATGGTTCTTTATCATTTTGTGTGGGACCTGGTATATATGGCCGGCGTCAGGCTGGACTGGTTCGCGGGACTGGCCGGGCGGCTGTGGCAGATGAGCATCTGCGTGACCTTTATTCTGGTGTCCGGCTTCTGCCAGAATTTGGGCCGGCGGCGGCTGCGCCGCGGGCTGACGGTGTTTTTGTGCGGCGGGGCCGTAACGGCCGCCACGCTGATTTTCATGCCGGAAAACAGGATTGTTTTCGGCGTGCTCACGCTGCTTGGCAGCTGCATGATTTTGGCTACCGTTCTCGACGATTTTCTGCGGCGCGTACCGGCGGTAGCCGGGTTCGTAATCGGCGTTTTGCTCTTTTCCCTGACCTACGGCGTGGAAAATAACACAGCGGTTTTCGGCCTTGTAAAGCTGCCAACGTGGCTTTATAGAAATTATTTTACGGCCTTTTTCGGCTTCAAACCGGCCGGATTTTACTCGACGGACTATTACCCGCTGCTGCCTTGGGCGTTTTTATTTGCCGCGGGGTATTACCTGTACGGCATTTTTGAGGGACTTGGTTTGCTGAATTTGCTCAAGCGGCGGTTCCTGCCGCCTTTGGAGTGTATAGGCCGCCGCGCTTTGTGGATATATATGCTGCACCAGCCGGTATTGGCCGGATTGGTGCTTGCGCTCAGTAAGTAGGGTAGCCGGATATTTTTTACAAAAGCTTAAATTTACAGTGAGGAGTTGGATAAAATGGATGAGGCTTTATATACCACTAAGACAAAAATGACTTGGGATGAGTACGTAAAGTACAGCTTTAACGTGTTTTTCCGCAAGCGCGGTGTAATTCTGCTTTATCTCCTTTCCCTGCTTTACGCGGCGTTCGTGGCGTTTGCGACGAGGTGGACCGGGCCGGACAAGTATGTTATTACCGTATTGATAGTGTTGGCGGCGCTCCTTATACTTTATCCTTTGATACTTGTGGCTAAGTCCAAAAGCTATTATAAGAGCAACGGAATTATAAACGGAGGCGACGCCGAAACGGAGCTTCGGTTTTACGAGGACCGCTTCAAGTCGCTGTGCGGTGAGAACGTCAGCGTATTAACCTATGACAAAATTTATAAAATTATCGAGACAAAGACGAATTTCTATATAATGATTTCAACAAGTCAGGGCATGGTCGTTGTTAAGTCCAACTGTCCCGACGGCTTGGAGGATTTCCTCCGGGAGTTAAAGGGCCGGATAAAGAAAAAATAAAAAACGCCACGGGGCGCGGTGAGGAAACTCGCCGCGCCCCGTGGGCAGTTTATAATTCTATTTTTATGTACCCTTGATTATCACTGCGGAAATCGGCACGTCCCCCGTTCGATTATAAAACCGGGTCAGCAGCACGGTGTATCTGTCCGGGTCGAGGCGGGCCAGGTATTCCAGCAGGGTGTCCCTTTCCTCATATCCGCTTTTGCCGCCGTAGTAGATGGACAAAGATATCCTGCCGCCATTTTTGAGCAGCTCCAGACCGGCGTTTATGGCGGCTACGGTACTGTCGCCGTGGGTAAAGACAGTGTGGTCGCCGCCCGGGAGCCACCCCAGATTGAACACGATAAAATCCACCGTACCGGCCTGAGCGTAGCTGCCCATGTTGGCGTGGCTGTCGAGTATCACCTCGGCATTGCCGAGACCCTGCTCCGCCAGCCTCTTGCGGGTGTTTTCCACTGCCTGGGTCTGTATGTCGAAGGCGATGACCCTGCCGTTCGGGCCCGCGAGCTTACACAGCATAGCGGTGTCGTGCCCGTTGCCCGCGGTAGCGTCGATGCACAGACCGCCGGGAGGCACGCTTTCGCGAAACAGCTTTTCGTTCAAGGTCAGGGTGTTCATTTGGCTTTTGCCCTTTCCAGACGGTTTATGGCGCTGATAAGGGCGTAGACAGAAGACGTCATTATGTCGGTGTTGCGGCCCGCGCCCCAGGAGGAGGTCTTGCCGTCGCTTATTTCAATGTAGGAGATAGCGCGGCTCTTGCTGCCCTTTTCGAGGGCGTGCTCCTTGTATGTGCTGACGGAAAATCCCGGATGGTATCTGTCGCACAGGGCGTTACAAACTGCGTCGAGACGGCCGTTGCCGTGGCCGGCCAGCACAAGGGTCTCGCCGTCTTTCTCGACGGTCACCTCGGCCTCGATGCCGTTGCGCTGGACGTAGTGACATTCCAACAGCTTTGTCGGTTCGGAAACGTTGATAAAGTCTTTAAGGAAAATGTCAAGCACCTCTTCGGGTGAAAGCTCCTTGTGCAGATGGTCGGATACGGATTTGACCGCGTAGCCGAAGACCTCGCGCATTTTTGGCGGCAGGTCGTAGCCGAACTGCTTTTCCATAAGATAGCCTATGCCGCCCTTGCCGCTCTGACTGTTGATGCGGATAACGTCGCTTTCGTATTCACGGCCCACGTCTTTGGGGTCGATGGGCAGATAGGGCACCGACCAGGTGTCGAGCTGCTTTTCTTCGCGCCAGTTCATGCCCTTGGCGATGGCGTCCTGATGAGAGCCGCTGAAAGCCGCGAACACCAGCCGCCCGGCGTAGGGGCAGCGTTCGCCTACCGTCATGCCGGTGAGGCGTTCGTAGGTGGCCACAATAAAGGGCAGGTTCTCCAGATTTAGCTTGGGATCCACGCCGTGGCTGAACATATTCAGGGCCAGGGTAACGATGTCCACGTTGCCGGTGCGCTCGCCGTTGCCGAACAGGGTGCCCTCTATGCGGTCGCCGCCGGCCAGCAGGCCAAGCTCGCTGTCCGCCACGCCGCAGCCCCGGTCATTGTGCGGGTGCAGCGAGATAACCACGCTGTCGCGGCGCTTCATATTGTCGCTCATGTACTCTATCTGGCTGGCGTAAACGTGGGGGAGAGACATCTCCACGGTGACCGGCAGGTTGATTATCACCTTGCGGTCGGGCGTAGGCTCCCACACGTCGATAACGGCGTTGCAAACCTCGAGCGCGTATTCGGGCTCGGTGCCGGTAAAGCTCTCGGGCGAATATTCAAAGCGGAAGTCGCCCTCCATTTCGGCGGCAATGCTTTTGAGCAGCTTTGCGCCGGAAACGGCGATCTCGGTTATTTCGTCCTTGCCGCGCTTGAATACCTGCTCCCGCTGGGCCACGCTGGTGGAGTTGTAAAGATGGACTAT
>CANRHW010000179.1 GCA_947630525.1 uncultured Clostridia bacterium
TCCGCCACAAGGGGAACGCTGAGGACGGCGGCGCTTTCCATTTCCCTCTGAAGGACGGCGGCGGCCTTTTCGGCCTCATCCGCGGGGGCCTCGATTATGAGCTCGTCGTGTATCTGAAGTATCAGCCGCGAATTCGGGCATTCCTTTTTGAGAGCGAGATAGACCTTTACCATGGCTATCTTGATTATGTCCGCCGCGCTGCCCTGTATGGGGGTATTCATGGCCACGCGCTCACCGAAGGAGCGGAGGTTAAAATTCCTCGCCTTTAGCTCGGGCACATACCTGCGGCGGCCGAAAATTGTGGAAACGTAGCCGTTATCCTTGGCATCCTGAATAGTCCTGTCCATATATGCCTTTACGCCGCTGTACTTTTCAAAATAGCTGTCGATATAGCGCTTGGCCTCCTTGCGGGTTATTTTAAGTTCGCTGGCCAGCGAAAACTCGCTCTGGCCGTAAATTATGCCAAAGTTAACGGTCTTTGCGCGGGAGCGCATCTCCGGCGTCACGCAAAAATCCGGCACGCCGAACACCTGCATGGCGGTCATTTTGTGGATATCCTCGTTTTCTCTGAAAGCCCGGCGCATATTTTCATCGCCGGAGATGTGGGCCAAAACACGCAGCTCTATCTGGCTGTAATCCGCGTCCACCAGCACGCACCCGTCCTTGGCCACGAACATTTTGCGTATCTCCCGGCCCAGCTCGGTGCGGACAGGGATATTCTGAAGATTGGGCTCGGCGGAGCTGATGCGCCCGGTAGCGGTGACGGTCTGATTAAGGTTGGAATGCACCCGGCTTTCGCCGTCCACCAAGGGCAGCAGGGCGTCGGCGTAGGTGCTTTTCAGCTTGGCGGCGTGGCGGTATTCTATAATATAATCTATTATCTCATGACGGCTTCGGAGCTTTTCCAGCACCTCGCTGTCGGTACTGTAGCCCCGCTTGCTCTTTTTCACCACGGGCAGCATAAGCTTTTCAAAAAGCACGGTCCCGAGCTGCTTGGGGGAGTTGATATTGAACTCCTCCCCGGCCATAAAATATATCGCCTGCTCCAGCTCGGCAATGCGCCCGCCAAGCGTAACGCCAAAGGCCGCCAACTGGTCGGTATCTATCCGACAGCCCTCTTTTTCCATAGAAAAGAGCACTTCTTCAAGGGGCAGCTCAATGCCGTAAAGCAGGTCAAGCTGGCCCCTTTCGCCGATGAGCCTAATCTGGGCGTCCATAATGGATTTAAGGGCCGAGGGGCCATAGGGGCGGCCCTCCCGGCGGCACATCTCCCGCAGGTCGTAATCGGTCTGCTGCGGGTCAAGGATATATTCGCCTATCTCCGTATCGTAAAACTCGCCGCCGAGCTCTATGCCGATATCCGCAAGGGCGTGGCGGGCGGCTTTCCAGCGATGAGTGATTTTTTTGCTCCCGCTCTCAAAGGCGGGGCGCAGTTCCTCCGGCGCGGCGGTCCAAGTCATGCCGCCAAGGTCGAAGAGGGCCTGTCCGTCCTCTAACAAAAACGCCAGTTCCTCAGCCTTTGCCGCTTCTTCAAGCTGGGCGGCGCCGGCCTTTGCCGTTTCGGCCACGGCCACGGGCGCGGCCTCCGGCGTGGGAATGTCCAGCCGGTCGGCTATGCGCCTGAGCTCTAACTGCTCAAGCTTTTTAGTCAGGGCGGGGCCGTCATAGGGCTTTATTTCCGCCGCCTCAAAGGTAAAGTCGATGGGTACGTCGCGTTTTATCGTACAAAGCTCATAACAGAAATAGGCCATATCCTTCCCATCCAGCAGCTTTTGCCGCTGACCCTTTTTAATGGACGGGTCGTCGATATTTTCATAAATCCCGTCAAGGGAGTGGAAGTTCCTGATGAGCTCATAGGCGGACTTTTCGCCTATGCCGGCCACGCCGGGGATGTTGTCGCTTTGGTCGCCCATCAGGGCCTTGACGGCGATAAACTCCTCCGGCGTCACGCCGTATTTTTCCATGACCGCCTTATCGTCATAATCCTCGGTGGTGGTTCTGCCGTAGCCGGTGGTAGTCAGCAGCACATGGGTATTGGGAGCGGCAAGCTGCAGGTCGTCCTTGTCGCCGGTGGCTATGCCGCACCAAACCCCGTTATCCTGACATATCCTGCTGACGGTGCCAATTATGTCGTCGGCCTCGTAGCCCTCCATGGAAAGCTGCAATATATTCATCGTGCTCAGCAGCTCTTTTAAATGTGGCATTTGAGCGACAAGGTCGTCGGGCATTCCCTTGCGCTGCGCCTTGTACTCGCTGTAAATCTTGTGGCGGAAGGTTGGCGCCCGCAAATCAAAGGCCACACAGAGGCAGTCGGGAGAATAATCCTCCCTGAGCTTAAGCAGAATGTTCATAAAGCCCAAAATTCCGTTGGTGGGTATGCCGTCGGCGGTGGAAAGGGGCCGTATGCCGTAATAGGCCCGGTTAACGATGCTGTTGCCGTCTATTATAATAAGCCTTGATGCCATATGCTTCACTCCTATGTTTGTATATACACTACATATTATATATTATTTTCGCCGCCTTTTCAATAAAAGCCCAAAAATTTTTTTACATTATTTTCAAAAAACCCTTGCAATTTGTAAGCCAAGGTGATATAATACCTATGGTAGACAGGAGTGGGCGGCGCCCACTCCTCATGTTTTAAGAAAGGATGATAGCCATGGCGAAGGCTGAAGCTGTGCTGGAAAGGCTTGCCGGCCCGGTCTGCGAGGAAAAGGGCGTTTATATTTACGATGCCGAATATGTCAAGGAGGGCGGGCAGTATTATCTGCGGCTTTACATCGACAAGGAGGGCGGCGTCAGCGTGGACGACTGCGAAAGCGTCAGCGTGGCGCTCAACGAGCTGTTGGACGCCGAACCGGATTTTATCAAGGACGCCTATGTTTTTGAGGTGTCGTCGCCCGGGCTGGACCGCAGGCTGCGCCGGGACTGGCACTTTGAAAAGGCCATTGGCAAAAACGTGGATATAAAGACCTTTGCTCCGTTTATGGGCAGCAAGGCCTTTACGGCGAAGCTGCTGGGCTACGACCACGGCGTGCTTTCCATTGAGCTGGACGGGGAGCGCGTAATGCTGGAAAAAGGAAAAACCGCGAGCGTAAGGCTCTCGATAGATTTTTAAAAGTTAGGAGTGCATCAGAAAAATGAACAGCGAACTTTTACTTGCCTTGGATCTTCTGGAAAAGGAGAGGAACATAAAAAAAGAGGTAATGTGCGAGGCGTTGGAGGCCGCGGTGGCCACGGCCTATAAAAAGCACCTGGGCCTCGCGGCTGACTGCG
>CANRHW010000180.1 GCA_947630525.1 uncultured Clostridia bacterium
ATGCCGTTGTCAAAGGTGGAGGGGTCAATATCGTCGGCCCGTTTCAGTCTGGGAACGCTGATAGTGTGGGGGCCTACGCCAAAAACGGCTTCAAGATGCTCTGCGTGCATGAGTAGACCGGCAAATTCGTAACGGTACAGCTCCAGCCCGAACAGTACGCCGCAGCCCACATCATCTATACCGCCCTCCATAGCCCGGTCCATAGCCTCGGTGTGATAGCAGTAGTTATGCTTGGGGCCGGTGGGGTGGAGCTTTTCGTAGCTCTCCTTGTGATAGGTCTCCTGGAACAGGATATACGTGCCGATGCCGGCTTCCTTTAGCTTGCGGTAATTTTCAACCGTCGTGGCGGCGATATTCACGTTTACCCTGCGGATAGCGCCGTTTTTATGCTTGATGGAATAAATAGTTTTTATACTTTCGAGCACATATTCGATAGGGTTATTGACCGGGTCTTCGCCGGTCTCCAGCGCAAGGCGCTTGTGGCCCATGTCCTGAAGGGCGATTACCTCATTCCTTATCTCCTCCTGGGTAAGCTTTTTTCTGGCGATGTGCTTGTTTTTAAGGTGATAAGGACAGTAGGTGCAGCCGTTTACGCAGTAATTGGAGAGATAAAGAGGGGCGAACATGACTATGCGGTTGCCGTAAAAATCCTCCTTTATCCTCTTGGCGAGGGTAAATATCTCCTCGTTCCTGTCCTCCAGCTCGCAGGCCAGCAGAACCGAGGCCTCCCGATGGCTAAGGCCCTTGCGGAGCTTGGCTTTTTCGATTATCGCGTCAATAAGCTCGGCATTGGTCTTGTTTGCGTCGGCATAGGCCAGTGTGTCGAGGATTTCCTCATGGTTAATGAATTCCTCGGCGTGTTTGGATTTTGGATCGTACATATTTTTTCTTCCTTTCTTTCAGGTCAGAACGCATCTTCCCTGTTAGATATTTTATGCAAAATAGTCGGAGCTTTCGTCAATTCCGCGTCATAGTCCCTTTCTGTCGCCCGCGGCCTTGATAAACGAAGCGAACAGGGGGTGTGCGCGGTTGGGCCTGGATTTGAACTCCGGGTGGAACTGAACTCCTATGAACCACGGGTGATCGGCTATCTCCACGGTTTCCACAAGGCGGTTGTCTGGCGAAATTCCGCCCAGCACCAAGCCGGCCTCCATCAGAGGTTCACGGTAATCGTTATTGAACTCGTAACGGTGGCGATGACGCTCGTATATAAGCTCGTCGTTGTAAATTTCGGCAATATGGCTGCCTTCCGTGAGCTTGCAGGGGTACAGCCCAAGGCGGAGGGTGCCGCCCATATTTTCAATGTCTATCTGGTCGGGCATAATGTGTATCACCGGGTCGGAACACTTTTCGTCAAACTCGGCGCTGTTTGCCCCGGCGAGACCGAGAACGTCGCGGGCGTATTCGATAACGGCCATTTGCATACCGAGGCAGATGCCAAAGAAAGGCACCTTGTGTTCACGGGCGTAGCGCGCCGCCTGAATTTTGCCCTCGATACCACGGTCGCCAAAGCCCCCGGGCACAAGAATACCGTCCGCCTCGGCCAGAATTTCGGCCGCGTTTTCGGCGGTTATCTTTTCGCTGTCCACCCAATCTATCTCAACGTCGATCTTATTGGCTATGCCGCCGTGGCGCAAAGCCTCGGCAACGCTGAGATAAGCGTCGTGCAGGGCCACATATTTGCCCACAAGGGCAATTTTCACCTTGCGGCCGTCAGCGCCCAGAGAAAGCACGGTCTCGACCATCTGCTTCCACTCCGCCAAGTCCGGCTCGGTCTGCGGCAGCCTGAGACAGCTGAGCGCCGCGGTGGCGAGCCCGCCCTCCTCCAATGCCAGCGGCACCGCGTAAAGCGTGGGGGCGTCGAGGTTTTCAACGACACATTCTTTTTTCACGTTGCAGAAAGAGGCGATTTTTTCTTTTATTCCCTTTTCCAACGGTATCTCCGTGCGGCACACGATGATGTCCGGCTGTATACCCAGGCTCAGCAGCTCCTTTACGCTGTGCTGGGTAGGCTTGGATTTCTGTTCGCCGCTGGATGCGATATACGGCACCAAAGTTACGTGAATGTAAAGACAGTTGTCCCGGCCCACTTCACGCTGCACCTGGCGTATGGATTCGAGAAAGGGCAGGCTCTCGATATCGCCCACTGTACCGCCAATCTCGGTTATAACGAAGTCCACGTTATTTTTGCCGGCGCGGTATATTCTTTCCTTGATTTCATTTGTGATATGCGGTATCACCTGAACGGTGCCGCCGAGATAATCGCCCCGGCGTTCCTTGTTTATTACATTGTAATACACCTTTCCGCTGGTGACGTTGGAGTTGCTGTTAAGATTTTCGTCAACAAAACGCTCATAATGTCCCAGGTCAAGGTCCGTTTCGGCGCCGTCGTCGGTGACAAACACCTCTCCGTGCTGATAAGGGCTCATGGTTCCCGGGTCAAAGTTGATATAAGGGTCAAATTTTTGAATGGTTATCTTATAGCCCCTGCATTTGAGCAGCCGTCCAAGGGACGCCGCCGTAATGCCCTTGCCGAGGCCGGAGACTACGCCGCCGGTCACGAAGATGTACTTTGTTTCCACTTATGATTCCCCCTTTGCGAGAATTTTATAGCTAAATTAAGCCCTCTCCCGCGCCTCTGAGGCGGGGCCGCTTAATTTTTTTCAGCAGAAATAACGCTCCCTGCCGAAAACGATTAAAGACGGGCCTCTGGCCCTTATTGAAAAACTCATTTAACTATATCATTGTAACACATAATTACAAAATTCGCAAGAGCTAATTTCATTTTTGAGAGGAAATTTTAGGCGGAGCGATTTTTTGTTATTCGACAGTGCCCCAAAGGGCGTTAAGGTTGTATCTTTGCCGCCAATGTAATTTGTAAATTATCCTGCCCGCACAAGTCGCAATGCGTAAATTACTTTTGGTGCACTAATTTTAGTTCATACGACCTTATTTGTATGGCACGGCGAACGTTTTATTGCCAAGTTTTCATTTTATATCATTTTAAATGCAAATCCAAATCACCCACAAATTCATTGTCATTTTATTTTTGAACGAAAAAGGGAGCATTTTAATCCTTGAATCCCAAAATCAAAAATTGTACAATTTACGAAAAACGGCGTATTTCTACGCCGTTTTTCGTTTGTATAATTTTCAAATTTGCGCCTCATTGTTTATTACTTCCGATAACTTTCCTTATGGGAAAAAATTCAAAATTTTAACGGTAAAACGTATAGGATTTGGCTTGAAG
>CANRHW010000181.1 GCA_947630525.1 uncultured Clostridia bacterium
CCCACATAGGCCAGTTTAAGGCCTTGGAGCCTGCCCTTTTTTTCGGCCACGGTCTGGAGGTCAGCCAACACCTGACAGGGGTGAACCAGGTCGGTAAGGCCGTTTATCACCGGCACGCCGCTGTATTTTGCCAAATCCTCAACGTCCGACTGCTTAAAGGTGCGTATCATTATGCCGTCCACATAGCGGCCCAAAACGTTGGCCGTATCGTAAATGGTCTCTCCCCGGCCCAACTGGATATCGGCGGAGGACAAAAATATTCCCTGGCCGCCAAGCTGATAGATGCCGGTCTCAAAGGAGACCCGCGTACGGGTGGATGACTTGGTAAATATCATGGCAAGGGTCTTGCCCGCCAGGACGGGGTGCTTTATTCCGGCTTTAAGCTCCTTTTTGAGCTTGCAGGCCAGAGTGAGAGTATTGATTATATCGTCGGAGCTCCAATCGTGGAGCGTGAGCAGATGCTTTTGATTCATTATGACAGCGCCTCCCAGAGCTTTTCTACAAAAATATCAATTTCCATTTTTTTGACGATAAGGGGCGGGAGTATTCTCAGAGTGTGTCCGCCTACGCAGCCCACCAGCACCCTGTCTTCAAACAGCTTTTTCTGCACCTGAGCCGCCCGGCCCTCGGGCATTTGCAGGCCTATCATCAGGCCCTTGCGCCGGATCTCCAATATGTCGGGGGAGTTCAGGGCCTTTACCTTCTCCTCAAAATAGTCGCCCATTTCGCGGACGTTTTCAAGAATATGTTCCTTTTCAAAAGCCTCGAACACGGCCATGCCCGCCGCGGTAGCAAGAGGGTTGCCGCCAAAGGTGCCGCCGTGGTCGCCGGGCTCGAAGCCCTTTGCCACAGACTCCTTGGCGCAGAGGGCACCGATAGGCACTCCGTTGCCCAAAGCCTTGGCGAGGGTGAAGATATCCGGCTCAACGGGCGTTGTCTGATAGGCAAACATCTCGCCGGTGCGGCCCATGCCGGTCTGCACCTCGTCAAAGATGAGAAGTATGTCCCTTTCGTCGCACAATTTGCGCACATTGAGCAAATACTCATCGGTGCAGATGTGCACGCCGCTTTCGCCCTGCACGGCCTCCAACATAATGGCGCAGGTTTTATCGGTAACAGCAGCCTTAAGCCCCTCAAAATCGTTGATATCCACGTGCTTTATACCGGGCACAAGGGGCTTGTACGGCTTTTGATACTTGGGCTGGCCCGTCGCGGCCACGGTCGCCAGAGTCCGGCCGTGGAAGGAGTTGTTGAGCGTGATTATCTCATACTTTTCCTTGCCCTGCTTATAATAGTATATCTTTGCCAGCTTCATTGCGCCCTCGTTAGCCTCGGCGCCGCTGTTGCAAAAGAATACCCGGTCGGCCACGGAGCAGTCGCATATCTTTTTGGCCAGCAAAGCCTGATTTTTTATGTAATACAGGCTGGACGTGTGGAGCAGCTTGCCAACCTGTTCCTGTACGGCCCTTGTAAAGCTCTCGTGGCAGTGGCCAAGGGCCGTCACCGCGATGCCCGCGAACATGTCCATGTACTCCTCGCCGTCCTCCGTATAGAGGAATACGCCCTTGCCGTGGTCAAAAGCCACGGGCAGCCTCTTGCCGAAAGTATTCATATAGTATTTTTCGTCAATAGCCATGATCTCTTGTAAATTCATGGTAACTTCACCCCTTGGGAATAGAATA
This sequence comes from uncultured Clostridia bacterium, assembly GCA_947630525.1. GTDB lineage: Bacteria > Bacillota > Clostridia > UMGS1883 > UMGS1883 > JAFLUQ01. The sequence continues at coordinate 1,683 of CANRHW010000181.1, forward strand.
TGTATTATTATACAACATATTTTATAATTATGCAATAGGTTTTTGAAAAGTTTTTTATTAATTTTTGGCGAGGTGTGGAAATCCCGCCGTATCATAACGCCGGGGGAGTTCAATTTCCCGTGCTCAACTGCAAAAGTCCGGGTTCCCCCGGACTTTTTGCTCTATGTAATTCATATTCCCCTAAGGAAGCTGGGGATATCGGGAATGTCGTCCGCCGCGCCGAGATTTCTTTTAATTGCGCCGCCGGAGAAGAAATCATCCTTCTTATTAGCCTTCGACTGTTCAAGGCCGGTGGCGATAACGGTAATGCGAATTTCATCTTCAAGGTCGGGGTCAATGGTGGCGCCGAAGATAACGTTAGCGTCGTCGTCAACGGACTGGCGAATAATGGTAGCCGCTTGATTGACCTCGTTAATGGCCATATTGTAACCGCCCACAAAATTGATAAGCACGCCGGTAGCGCCCTCGATAGTGGTATCCAGAAGAGCGCTCTTGATAGCCTCCTGGGCGGCCTTTTCGGCACGGTTTTCCCCTGTGGCGGAGCCGATGCCCATGTGTGCAAGGCCGGCGTCTTTCATGACGGAGGTCACGTCGGCAAAGTCCACATTGATAAGACCGGCCTGAGTAATGAGGTCGGCAATGCCCTGCACGCCGTGGCGCAGTATCTCGTCCGCGCTGAAAAATGCCTCCTGCAAAGTGGTTTTGGGGTTGCTGATGTCAAGCAGCTTGTCGTTAGGTATAACTATCATGGTGTCCACATTGCCGCGGAGCTGCTCGATGCCCTCCTCCGCCTGAACCATGCGGCGGCGGCCCTCAAAGGCAAAGGGCTTGGTAACGATTGCGACTGTAAGTATATCCAGCTCCTTAGCGGCCGCGGCAACGATCGGCGCCGCGCCGGTGCCGGTGCCGCCGCCCATACCGGCGGTTACGAACACCATATCAGCATCCTTGATAAGCTGGGTTATTTCATTTTTAGACTCTTCGGCGGCCTTGCGGCCAATCTCGGCCTTGCCGCCGGCGCCCTGCCCGCGGGTCACCTTTTCGCCAATCTGGAGCTTTTGGGTGGCCTGACTGTGAGACAAAGCCTGCTTGTCCGTATTTATGGAAACAAATTCCACATCCTGTATACCGGTTTCAACCATCCTGTTGACGGCGTTATTTCCGCCGCCGCCCACGCCGATGACCATGATTTTCTGAGCGGAGCTCAGCTCGTCAGCATATTCCATTCTCATTGGAAATTCCTCCTCGCCGTAATTTTTACGTGCACACATTTTAAGCTGTATTTTATTTTATCATAAAAGTAAAATTTATTCAATAGCAAATTATAAATTTTCTAAAAATTTTTTGTTATTTTTTTGGGCTGTATGTCTGGCGCTGAAGGTCCAGGGTACCGTCGGGATTTTCGCCGAGGTTTTCGTCCACGATTTTTCTGAACAGCTTCATTTTGTATTCAAGCTGTTTGGCCTCGCC
>CANRHW010000182.1 GCA_947630525.1 uncultured Clostridia bacterium
CTCACGATACCGAAGCCCCGCATAACCAAGCCGCAGGCGGAGGCTATCCCCTCGGGATTTTTGCGGGCTATCCGCGATGGGGCAAGCCGCCCCACCACCACCGCGGCAAAGGCCGCCGCAAGTACGGCCGCGCAGGCCGCGGCTATGCCGGCATTGTCAACTATATCGGGGAGGTATAGGCCGGACAAGAGCCCCACGCAAATATATATCAGTATTGACCAAAAACGATAGGCCCCCACAATACGGACCTCGTTTTCTTTAAGCTTAAGCAGCCGGGCGGAGGCGGGGCTGTCATCGGCTTCTTTCCGCAGAGCGGTGATATTGACCTCCTCCAAAGCGACGGTCATCACGCTCATGACAGCGCAAACGGCAAGCAGCACCAGCTGCGTTATACAGGCAGGCAGGGGTTTCAAAATAATCTTCCTTTCCAAAAACCTCGGGACGGTCCGGCTCCCCGGCAGGCGCCCCGCATAAAATCTATCTTATCACGTAAAGCAGTATCGCAAAAAAGTGGAGTATGCTGCCGCCCAGCACAAATATGTGCCAGATAGAGTGCATATAGGCGACCTTTTTAAGGCAGTAGAAAATCACGCCCAGCATATACACTATGCCGCCGGCAAGGAGCAGCCATATGGCGGCGGGATCGAGAGCGGCCTTCACCGGCCCCCACATTGCCACCACGGCCCAGCCCAGCACGATATAACTTATCAGGCTGACGGTTTTGAACTTTTCCATATTTATGGCGTTGAGAACGATGCCCAGCGCGGTTATTCCCCAAACTACGCCGAACAGCGCCCAGCCGCCATTTTCACGGACGCCGCAAAGAGTTATCGGCGTATAGGTTCCGGCAATCAGCAGATATATACTGCAATGGTCCATGACCCTGAACACCTTTTTGGCCCCTTTGGCGCTGATGGCGTGATAAAGCGTGCTCATCGTAAAAAGTATAATGAGCGTAGACCCGTAAATCGCGCCGCTTACAACGCCGTAAACATTGTGAGCCTTGGCGGCGAACACCACCAAGAGCACCAGCGCCGCCACTCCCAGCAGCGCGCCGATACCGTGGGTCACGGAGCTGAATATTTCTTCGCCCAGGGAATAGAGCTTTCCCCTGCGTCTTGCCGCTGTAGTCATAACATCCTCCTTCTCGGCGCGGTGCGCCGATAAAAGCTTTAACGCGAAAATTGGCCTTGGAACGCCCAGGGTCGGAACGATTTTCGCGGAATATTCATAAATCCTCTTCCTTTTTATTTTATTATTTTAGCATAATTTTTTCCTTATATCAACTGTTTTAAAAAAATTGTTACATTTTTTTAAAAATATGGCGCGAGAAGAAAAAACAAGGCCGCCCGGCAAAATTTACGAAATAATACTAATATTTATTAAAATGGCAAATTATCACTTGACAAAGCGGCCGTTCAGTGATAAAATATATATCATACAATTTCTATAGCACATGGGGGTTGAGCCCCGTGCGCCGCGCGGGGTTCGACTCCCCTGTGCTATATGATAAACGAGGTGGCGGCATTGAAAATCTCAACCAGAGGCAGATACGCTCTAAGGACCATGATCGACATAGCTCTCAACTCCGGCACAGAAAAGAACATCACGATAAAAGAAATATCCGAACGCCAGAACATATCGGTAAAATATCTGGAACAGATAGTCGGCATACTGTCCAAGGCCCGGCTGCTGCGCAGCGTGCGCGGGTCTCAGGGCGGCTACAGACTGAGCCGCCAACCCAAGGACTACACCGCCGGCGAAATACTGCGTCTGGCGGAGGGCGGGCTCGCACCCATTGAATGTCTTGAAAGCGACGTTAACACCTGTCCCCGGCGGTCCGTCTGCACGACTCTCAGTTTTTGGGAGGGGCTTAACAAGGCCATTGCGGACTATGTGGACGGCGTCACTCTGGAAGACCTTGTACGTCAGTGCCAGAATATGGCCGACGGAGGGGAGTATTACATTTGACGGACACGCGGCTCACCAAAGCTGTCGCTGACGGTTTCTGCAAAATTCGCATAATTTTAACCCAGTCTTAACACGATTTTAACAATCGGGCGGTAAAATGTGCCTGAAATCAAAATTAAGGAGGTATTTCGTATGAAGATTTGTAAGAAGATTATGGCCGGCATAACTGCCGCCGCCGTGGCAGCCGCCATGGCAATTCCCGCTATTGCGGAGGAGAGCGTCCCTGCCGAAAAGGTACGCCCGGCCATGAAAGTCGAACTCACCGACGAACAGAAAGCCGAGATGCTGGAAAAGGCCAAGGCCGCTATCGATGAAAAACTGGCCTCCGGCGAACTGACCCAGGAGCAGTACGACGAGATTGCCGCTAAGATTGAGAGCGGCGACCTGCGCGGCTTCGGCGGCAAACGCCATGGATTTAGGCCTGACGCACAGCTCCCCGAGGGCGCCGTAAAGGCTGAAAAAGTTGAAAAACCCCAGCTCACCGACGAACAGAAAGCCGAGATGCTGGAAAAGGCCAAGGCCGCTATCGATGAAAAACTGGCCTCCGGCGAACTGACCCAGGAGCAGTACGACGAGATTGCCGCTAAGATTGAGAGCGGCGACCTGCGCGGCTTCGGCGGCAAGCGCCATGGCGGCTGCCACGGCAAGCCCGGCAGCGCTGCTGAAGAAACTGCTGAGGAGACTGCGGCATAAGGCACAGTAAAAAAATCGCACAGAGCGTTCAAGAGTTAAAAGCCTTTATCAAATTTAATCATCAAATAACAAAAGAATTAATGTTGAAAATCCGCCGTTTTATATAAAACGACGGATTTTCTTGACGCACGTCATAAAATGTGAACTATTCGTCATAAAAAAATTGACCTAATGCTAACAATGTGATATAATAAAGCTAAGGCTTTATTATAAATTTTCCTCGCCTTAGGCTCGGAAACGGCGATGCGCAATTATATCATAAATTTTTTCAAATTTATGATATAAATAATGTGTTTCACATGAGCTTCATTATGAAAAACGGAGGACAGACAGCATGAAGAAAACAAGAAAAATTATATCTTACATATTGGCCGCGGCGATCATCTGCACGTTCATGCCTCTAACGGTATGGGCTGAAGAGGGCGCCGCAAATAACGCTCTATTAAAAAGCGCCGGACAAGAGATTTTAAATCACCCGCTCTAT
>CANRHW010000183.1 GCA_947630525.1 uncultured Clostridia bacterium
TGGGCGTTCGGGCCTTGACGCAGCTTGCCAGCAGCGCCCCGGCGCCGCCTATGGCCGCAAAATACACGGCGGTATGCTCTTGCATGGCCGCTACGACCTCCGGGCGGCGCTCGCCCTTACCTATCATGCCCGTTTCGCCCAAAGCTATCAACCGAGGGGCGTAAGCGTCCATTCGGCCGCTGGTAGTGGGGCCGCAGCTGCCGATGACCTCACCGTCTCGGGCGGGGGTCGGCCCAACGTAATAAATCACGCTGTCCTTAATTTCAAAGGGCAGGGGCTCGCCCCGGTCCAAAAGCTCGCAAAGCCGCTTGTGGGCCGCGTCACGGGCGGTATAAATGCTGCCGCTGATAAGAACCTCGTCCCCGGCCCGGAGCTTCGAGGCTTCGGCCTTGGTGAGCGGCGCGGTAACCTTGATTGCCATTGTTCATTCCTCCATCATGCCCAATACGTCGGGGAGTATGTATTCCGCCCCGACCTCCTCAAAATAGCCGCGGGCACGTTCGCCGCTGACGCCGGTGAGCACGGCAAGGAAGTCCGCGCCCATGGCCTTGGCGGCCAAAATGTCGCTGCCCGCGTCGCCGACTATGAGAGCGCCGGAAATTGGCGCCGGGTCATAGTCGCCTTTGTACAGCCGAACATCGTCATAATCCGTGCCGTACAGGGCCTTAAGAAACATATAGGGCTTCGGCTTTGAAAGGCTGGCCTCGATACCGGCGCGGCGGAGATTTTCTTCGCCTCGGGTGAGGAAGTCGGAATCCACCGAAGCCGACGGCTCAAAATATTTCAAACAGCTCCAGCTTTTAAGGGGAGTTTCTACCTCAAAGCGGCTGCGGCCGGTGGCTATGCCGAGGGTCTTGCCTCCGGCGGTAAGGGTCTTTAGCAAAAGTCTCAGTCTGTCCGCCGGAACAATCGGAACTTCGGTTCGCAGCATACCGGGCTTGCCCTTTTTTGCGGACGTGCCGCCCCACATCTTTTCGTAGAGCTCGTCGCCCAAATACCATTCCTGGAACAAATCCCGGCATTTGAGCCAGAGAGGGCCGTTCCGCACCGTTTCGGAAAGCGGCAGACCAAGAGTTCGGGCAACGAGCTCCGCCGCCTCGTCATAAAGCTCAAAGGCAAGCTTGCCGCCGCCGGACACATGGGCCGTCATTCCGGCCGGGGTCATGCCGCCGGACAGATAGCAAAAGGCCAGCCAGCACAAATCCCAGTTGGAGTTGACGCCTTTTTCCTTTGCGGCGACGATAAACCGGTCGCCGTCAAAAAGCTCCGCCCGAATTCCGCTGAAATTCTCCCCCGCCGAGGCGGGCACGCTGCCCTTGCCGTAATACAGCCGGTCGTTCAACAGCTCATAGGCGGTCAGGGCGGCGATATTCCAATAGTTCTGCTCGCTGGTGATAACGCCGTCCATATCAAAAATTATGATTTTGTATTTGTCAAGAAATTTTGCGGGCCTCATGTCAGTCTTTTTCTACCGTGTAGGTTATCTCGCCCGCAACGCCGCTGGTCATGCCCCTGCGCGCGGGATTTTCGCCGTAGGCCCGGCCCAGCGCCACGCCAAAGGCGCGGAACGCCGCCTCCCATATGTGATGGGAATTTTCGCCTTTCTGCACGTCCAGATGCACGGTTGCCCTGGCTCCCTGCGCAAAGCCGTCCAGAAACACCGTCAAATCCTCGCCGGCCATACCCTCAACGGTCGGAGAAATATCCACCGCCGAGGTAAAACTGAGCAGACTGCGGCCCTCCAAACTCACGGCGCTGTCCGCCTTGGCCTCGTCGATGATGCCAATTCCGTCGCCAAAGCCGGCGGTCTCGTTTTCGGCGGCGTATTCAAGGAATGCCCGGCCCATGGTCTGGCCCAAATCCTCGCAGACCACATGGGCCAAATCGAACTTGTCCAGCTCCATGCTGACCTCGATGTTGAAGCCGCAGCGCCAGACAATCTGTTCAATCATGTGACTGAGGAAAGGTATGGGCGTATTTATCTTTTTCCTGTAATCCCCGGCAATGGGCGCGGGGTAGATTTTAACCGTCATCTTACTTTCGGTAGTTTTACGGGTAACGGTCGTCATATGGTTCACCTCTGTCAATTATTTCCGTTCCTCAACGGCGAGCCGGTGGGTTTCAAAGCCCTCGACCTTGGCAATGCGGGCGGCGTGCCCGCGCACCATCTCAAATCCCTCTTTGGAGGCATAGCCCACGCTGGAACGTTTGAGGAAGTCCATTACCGAAACAGAGGAGTAAGTCTTTGCAAAGCCGCCGGTGGGCAGTATGGCGTTGGGCCCAAGGACGAAATTGCACAGCGTGACGGGAGTATATTCGCCCAGCAGTATTTCTCCGGCGTTTTTGATGTCGGGCAAAACCTCGAAGGGCTTTTCAAACATAACCTCCATATGCTCCGGAGCGTAATCGTTGACGAATCGGACGGACTCCTCGGGAGAATTTGTAAGTATCACGCCGCCGTAGGTGGAGAACACCGTTTCCACAAAGCTGCGGCGTTTTTCGCTGAGCTTAGGCAGTTGGGCCTCAACTAGAGGCAGCACCTTTTCAACCAGCTCGGCGCTGTGAGTCACCAGCAGTGCGGCGCTGTCAGGGCCATGCTCGGCCTCTATCATCAGGTCGAGGGCAACCTTTTCGGGGTCGGCCTTTTCGTCGGCAAGTATAATGCACTCGCTTGGGCCAGCCGGGAGCCCCGCGTCTATCTGCTGGGCAAGCACGCGCTTTGCGGCCGTGGCATAGGAGTTGCCGGGACCGATTATCTTGTGGCACTTGGGAATGCTTTCCGTTCCGTAAGCCACTGCCGCCACGGCCTGAATGCCGCCGGCCTTATAAATTTCAGTAATGCCGATGACTTTGGCGGCGCAGAGAATAGCGTCGTCAACGTTGCCCTCCTCGTTGGGAGGAGTTATAACCCGTATGTGCGGCACCTTGGCCACCGCCGCCGGAACGCCGAGCATGAGCATTACCGACGGGAAGCTGCCCTTGCCCCTCGGCACATAAAGACATACGTCCACTATGGGAGTTGTCTTTTCGCCCACCATAAGGCCTTTGTCCACATTTGTGAACCACATTTCCTCCGGGAGCTGCTTTTCGTGAAAGTCGTAAATATTCTTGTAGGCGTATTCAAT
>CANRHW010000184.1 GCA_947630525.1 uncultured Clostridia bacterium
TCAAATAAATTCTCCTTTCAAATTTTGGCTCCGGCAGCTTGGCCGGTAATAATAGTTTAACATAAAAGTTCCCGTTTTTCTCCATGTAAATAATGTGAAAAGAGCAAAAAACATGAAATAATCGCGGTTTTTATGCAGTAAAAACCTCGCCTTGCAAAATTTACATAAATATACCTTGCGCAAACGAAATAACACACAAAATGTTTTGTGCGAAATTGACAAAAAAACAAGAGATGTTTTATACAGATTTAACAATTTGTTCAAAAAAACCAAAATCCTTATTTACATATGGGGGATTGTATTGTATAATAAATACGTGATATAGCGTTGTTACACATATTTAACAAAAAAATTTTCAAGATTGCTATTGCAATTTTTGAGAATTTGCTGTAAAATATGTATATAGCATTACCAAAATGTGAACGCTTCGTTAAATTTAAGTTCTTTTAGGAGGGACTATCAATGAGAAATTGCAAAAAAACGAGGTTGTTAGTCGCACTGCTTGTGGTCGCATTGACTTTCAATGTGGCTTCTTTGGCTTTTGCCGAGGGCGTCGAGGTGAACTTTGAGCTTGTCGAAGTTCCGAACGGTCTTGAAGCGGCGGATGAGGGCCTTGATGGGTTTGAATTTGCGGCTGACCAGCCCGCCGATATGGGTACTGTCGAGACCCTTGCGGCTGAACAGGGCATGATGATCGAGCCTGGCAAGTACTTCACTTATAACGGCAAACCATATAAAGTTTTGGACAACGCGACGAATGTTGCCAGTACGATAGGCGGCGCCAACGGCGGGTTTGACACACGTCCCAGTGTGACGATCAGCGACCAGGGAGCCGATGTGCTGCTCAGCGTAAACAGCGACGGTTGGGATTACAACACCTCTGACGGCCACAACAGTCCCGGCTGCTATGAGTTTAAGAACGGCAGGACCATTTGGCGCCACACTTTTGAGAATAAGATGTACGTAATGTCTTCTTGGTGGAAGTTTACCGGCAACGACGGCATTGCTGATGATTACCGCCATGTCGCGGGCGCCGTTGACGTGGATACCGGCTCTCAGCACACAATTGAGTTCGGCCGCAATGTGGATATCACTCATGACTGGCAGCAGGACCTGTGCGTATTCAACGGTAATCCCGCAGACAACAAGTTCTTCTACATAGTTCACACCGGCGGCGGTACGGTGTACATTGACGACCTTGTAATATATGAAGTTGAACCTATAGACCCGTTCTCTATCGACGGCTATGTTATAGAGGACCCCAATGACTGGAATGCCAATCTCACCAATATTCCCAGCACCGGCAAGTTCAATCATATTATTACTTATACCACCAACATGACCGGCCCCATTGTGTTTAACGGCGTTGTTGTCGTGTTCAAAGACAACAAGCTTTACCGCATTTATCAGAAGGAGGTCAACAGCCGGACGGCAACTCTCATAAACGGCGACCTGACTTCCGAAACGGGCGCTGTGTCTATAGAATTTGAGGTGCCGGAGGGAGAAGACGTTTCCAGATTTTCCTACGTTTCATACCTGAGCGACGCCTCAAATCCGTTCTATGTATACGGCCAAGCATCGGGCAGCTATGCGCAGACCATTTACGGTGCGCAGGAATAAGCCGAAAGAGAGGAAGGGAAGAAAATGAGCATGAAAAAGATTTCTGTTAAAAAAATCCTTGCGGCTCTTGTCGCCTTGACAGTGGTACTGACGGCTGTGCCCGCCGCTTTTGCGGTAACCACCACTATTAGTATCAACAGTTGCTCTGTTCTTGACGATACCGTTACCGTAGAATATGCTCTCGGCACTATGGTAAGTCCCATGGAGCACATAATCGCTATCGTCACCAGAAATGACGAAAAGGCTAATTATACTACGGCTAAGGCTTTTGCCTACGCCGCTGTTTCCTCCGCTACCGGCGTTGTGAGCATTTATATGCCCGACAGCCTTGCCAGTGGAACCTACAGAGTTACTATCGGCTCTCCCGACGCTGATTCTGTCGCTACCGCTCAGTTTACATACATGGGCTATAGAGACCGTCAGGGCATTCTTGACAGCGTAAACAATTCCGCTGACCCGGAGGCTCTCGTAAGAGCTTTCAACGCCAGCTCCATCGCTTTGGATGCCGCCGGTTCCAGCAACTATTATTACACTCACCTTGGCAACAGCGGCAAGCAGGAGTTTGCTCGGTACATAATCGACCATCGTGAGGAAGCTGATAGAAACGGCAACGGCAAGCTCGATATGACCGAGGTCGGACTTGTCGCCAACGATGCTATGATCGTCACTTTCGCTAACAACGATTCTATTTCCGAAGACGACGCGGAGATCGGCTTCACCGGTCTTTATAAGGAACATGCCAATGATATTGGCCTTGTGGTCACTGACAGCCGTTATACCAAGATAAACAATGCGGCGATGTTCTTTGATGTGCTCAGGGCTCAGGAGTCCTACAGCGCTTCTATCGAAGGCATATATGACAGCATTAACGACGCTCTTACCATCCAGTGCATCAATGAAACCGGCTGGCAGGCGATAGCCGACGCGCTCATCCGTTACAGACGGCTTCTCCCCGATGAGCTTATGGAAAAGATAAGCACATCTAAGCTGAACGACCTTATTGCGAATACCACTATCGAGGGCTTCTTTGGCAAAGCCATGCTTGCCAACAAGAACGATTCCGATTTCAACTTTAAGAATGTTGCGGACGATGAAAAGCTGCCCGCCATGAACTTCACTGAGCTTGAAAACGCTTGGGATAGGTCATATCCTTTCGCCGTTGACGAGTACAAGAAGTATCTGGACAAGAAGAAAGAGGATAAGGACAATAAACCCAGCGGCGGCGGCTCCGGCGGCTCCGGCGGCGGCGGAATTACATCCTCCAATGTTTTGACGGTCGACCCCAGGCTTCGCCCCGACGTACTTGGCCAGACCAAGTCAATAACCGATTACTACAATGATATGGCCGGATATGAATGGGCCGCAAATGCTGTTCTGAATCTTACCGAGCGCGGTATCGTCAGCGGCAACGGCGACGGCACCTTTGCTCCCGGCGGAACTCTCACCAGAGAGCAGTTCATGA
>CANRHW010000185.1 GCA_947630525.1 uncultured Clostridia bacterium
TATACCGCTAAACCTGGAATTTCAACAAGGGCCAGGGGCCCGTCATTTAAAGCCTCCGGCGGGAGAGCGCGTACTCCTGCCGGAAAAATCAAGCGGAGCCCGCCTTAGAGGCGGGACGCCTTAATTTAGTTTATGCTGCCGTGGCCCTCGATCACCTTATCTATAAGGCCGTAATTCAGAGCCTCGGGCGCTGTCATAAAGTTATCGCGCTCGGTATCGGCGCAGATTTTTTCATAGGTCTGGCCCGTGCGCTGAGCAAATATCTCATTCATCTTTTGTTTTGTACGCACAAGATGGTCGGTATATATCTTTATATCCGTGGCCTGACCGCTGAGCCCGCCGCCGGAAATAAGCGGCTGGTGTATCATTATCTCACTGTTGGGCAGAGCGAGGCGCTTGCCCTTAGTGCCGCTGCACAGGAGGAAGGCCCCCATGCTGGCCGCCATGCCGACGCAAATCGTAGTTACGTCGCACTTGATATACTGCATGGTGTCATAGATAGCCATGCCCGCCGTAATGCTACCGCCCGGGCTGTTGATATAAAACATTATGTCCTTGTCCGGGTCCTCGCTCTCCAAAAACAAGAGTTGAGCAACTATAAGGCTGGCGGTGGTGTCGTTGACATCCTCGCTGAGAAAGATTATCCTGTCTTTGAGCAGACGTGAATAAATGTCATAGCTCCTCTCGCCCTGACCTGTTTGTTCAATGACATAAGGTACCAATGCCATAGGTTATTCCTCCCGAAAAAAATTTTAACTAAGGGCCATAGGCCCGCCGCAGAGCGTTCAGCAGGGGTTCCCTGCTGAAAAATCAGGCGGTCCCGCCGCCTTGGAGGCGGGGACGTCTCAATTTAGTAATCTGCGATATTAGTAAGTATTTACACTATATTGACAGTTATGCATTTTTTACCTTAGCGTTGTTCTTAAGGAACTCCACCGTTTTATTCATGGAAAGGTCGGCCTTTAGGTCGGCGGCGTTGGCGCCCATTATCTCCTTGACCTTATCTACTTCCATCTTATACATATCGGCCATTCTGGCGTACTCGGCCTCAACGTCCTCATCGGAGGCCTCAATGTTCTCGGCCTTCATTATAGCCTCCAGTACCAGAGAGCGCTTAACGTTGTCGGCGGCGCCGTCCTTCATCTGGTCGCGAATATTGTCGAGCGTAAGGCCGGTGTACTTCATATACTGCTCAATGGTCAAGCCCTGGCTCTGCATACGGTAGCTCATATCCTGAATTTGGCGTTCTATCTGCTGATCGATCATGCACTGAGGCACCTCGACGCCGGCGTTGGCAACAACCGCGTCCACAACGGCGTCCTCAAACTTATGCTCGGCCTCGTGTTCCTTGGCGTGGAGCAGATTTTCGGCGGTGTTTTTGCGGAGCTCTTCAAGAGTGTCAAATTCGCTTACGTCCTTGGCAAATTCATCGTCCACCTCGGGCAGGTTCTTGCGTTCGAGCTTGTGCATCTTGCACTTGAACAAGGCCGCCTTGCCCGCCAGTTCGGCGGCGTGATAATCCTCGGGGAAAGTCACGTTCACGTCGATGTCGGCGCCAAGCTCCTGACCTATGAGCTGATCCTCAAAGCCAGGTATGAATTGACCGCTGCCCAGCTCCAAACGGAAATTTTCGGCCTTGCCGCCCTCAAAAGGCACGCCGTCAACGCTGCCGTCAAAGTCAAGGATAACGGTATCGCCCTTTTCGGCCTTACCCTCCTCAATAGTTTCAATGCTGGCGGCGTTGTCGCGCATCTTGGCTATCTCATTGTCTATTTCTTCATCCGCCACGACAACGGCGGGTTTTTCGGCCTCTATATCCTTGTACTGGCCGAGAGTGACCTCGGGACGAACGGTTACGGTGGCGGAGAACACAAAGGGCTCGCCCTCCTTGATCGTCACAATGTCGATCTTCGGCATCTCAACAGGGTCGATGCCGGTCTCCTTAACCGCCTCTTCATAGGCGTCGGGGCAGCAGAAATTAATAGCGTCGTCATAAAAAACTTCCTCGCCGTAGAGCTTTTCTATTATCTGCTTGGGCACCTTGCCCTTACGGAAACCGGGAATGGCGATGCCCTTGACGTTCTTGCGGTAGCTCTTCATCATCGAGTCCTTAAACACGTCGGCGGCGACTTCTACCTCCAGATAAACCTTGCTGTTTTCCTGCTTTTCGTTCTTCAATACTTTCATGAGTATTCCTCCTAACGTTGCTAATCAAAGTATATTTATATCACATTATCTGGAAAAAATCAATAGTTTTTGCAAAAATTTTTCAGTCTGTTAACTTTTTCGGGTCAAAGTTCAGGTAGTCGGCCGACACCAGGTGACAGTTCAAGGCCTTTGGCCTATACGTCCTTGCGGAATTGCCGTGTAAATGGCCGAAAACGCACATATACGCCCGATAGCCGCTGAGAAGATCGATAAATTCATCGGCCGGCGGATAGTGCAGGGCGGCGATAATGGGCTTGCCTATGGATTCGCCCTCTTTAAGGGCCATTTCAAGCCGTATAAGCTCGCGCTTATACACCACCATGTCCTGCTCGCCGAAATCCTTATCGGAGGGAGTTATCCATCCGCGGGACGCGCAGACAACATAATCGCCGCAGTCAAAGGCGTTGTTTTGCAGGAAGTATACGTTATGTATTCCGAGCTGCTCCATGAAAGCGGAAAATTTTGCCTTACTTTCCCACCAAAAATCATGATTGCCCTTACTCATGAGTTTTATACCCGGCAGTCCGGCCAAAAATTCAAAATCCGGCCGGGCGTCTTCCATGCGCATTGCCCATGAAAAATCACCGTTCATTATTATATAGTCGCTGTCGGTGAGCTTTTGCATATTGTTACGTATTTTATCGACATAGCCTTCCCAGCCGCCGCCGAACACATCCATGGGTTTGTTGACGCCGAGAGGGAGGTGCCAGTCGCTCATAGCGTATATTGCCATATTATTCCTCACATATTTATTTTGTTAATGCGGACAATAACTGTGTAGCGGTTAGGCAATGAGGAGTCAAACCCCCATTGCCTAATCCGCATAAATTATAAATCAAAGGGGTTTTAAAAAATGTCTAAGGCATA
>CANRHW010000186.1 GCA_947630525.1 uncultured Clostridia bacterium
TCGTCAATGATTACAAGTCCCAACGACGTACAGGGCGCGAACACCGCGCTCCTTGCGCCGACAATAATCTTGGCGTCGCCGCGCTTTATTCTACGCCAACTGTCCATCCTTTCGCCCATGGAAAGCGCACTGTGGATAACGGCCACACTGTCGCCGAACCTACGGAAAAATCTGTCCGTTATCTGCGAGGTGAGGGCGATTTCGGGAACAAGTATCATTACTTGTTTTCCCCGGCTGACGCAGTCCGCCGCTGCCTGCATATATACCTCGGTTTTTCCGCTGCCCGTCACTCCCCTCAGAACATAAACGTTTCCATCGCCCGAAAGTATTTCGTCAAGGGCCGTTTTTTGTTCAGCGGTGAGCGGCAGCGGCTGCTCGTGTTCACAGTTTTTGTTTTCAAAAGGGTTGCGTATTATTTCAATATTTTTATAAGAAAGATATCCTTTTTCGGCAAGCAGCTCCACGGTCGAACGGCTCACTCCGGCGGCTGTTTCAATATCGGCCGCGGTGTATTCTGCGCCGTCCGCCAGCAATTCTATCACCGCCGCCTGCGAGGGCGCCCGAGAACTCATTTTACCGCAGAGTTCGTAGGGGTCCTCCGTCCCGGAATAGTAGTAGACGCGCATATATTTTTCGGCGGCCCGCTGCTTTTCTTTTATAGTCTTTTCAATAATCCCATTTTTTATTAGGGCGTTTATTATTGTTCCGACGCCCTTGCCCATTTCGCCTTTAAGCTGTTCTACCTCGGCTGAACCTCCGTTTAAGCGGAGTATTTCAATGAGACGGCGGCGTTTGTCGCTTTTTGCGATGAATTTTTTACCGCTGTCTGTATTGGCGGCATCGGTAAGACAGATGCTTTCAAGGAATTTCATTTCCAGACCGGGCGGCAAGAACAGGTGTACCGCCGATACGAAGGTGCAAAAACAGTATTTGCAGATATAGCGGCAAAGCTCGATTGCCTCCGCGCTAAGCACCGGCTCATCGTCCAAGGGGCGGATAATGTCCTTCAAATGCGGGTAGCCGCCTCCATCGATCATCTCGGTGACATATGCTTCCACTTGGCGGTCGCCCGTGCCGAAAGGCACTTTTACACGCATTCCGGGGCGAATTTTGTCCGCGTACTTGTCCGGCACACTGTAGTGATATTCTCTGTCAAGAGAGGGACTTGGACTGTTGATATATACCTGTGCGATATACGGCAAGCTCCCTCTCCCCCTTTTATCTGTCTGTATTTCTAAGCCCTGCGGCCCTTGTGAGTATTTCATCGGCAAGCCAAAGCTTTGAGCCGCTGAGATTTTCGCTCTCTCTTCCGCCGCTATATATCAGCGTGACGACGTTAGTGTCAACGCCAAAGCCGGCGCCTGGCGTTTTAAGGTTGTTTGCAACTATCATGTCGGCGTTTTTCCGGCGGAGCTTTTCGGCGGCCCGGGTTATTAAATCCTCAGTCTCCATGCAAAAGCCGACAATAGTCTGGTTTTCGGCCTTTTTTTCACCAAGCTCCGCAAGTATGTCGGGATTTTTGACCAGACGGATTTGGCTGAAATCAGAGGACTTTTTTATTTTTTCATCTTCTGTTTTTTCCGGGCGGAAGTCACCAACGGCGGCGGCCATGATTATAATGTCGCAGCCGGCCGAGTTAGCGAGCACCGCGCCGCGCATATCCTCTGCGGAAACAACGTTCACCGTATTTACGCCGGCGGGCGGGTGGAGCGAAACCGGGCCGCTGACCAAAGTGACCCGTGCGCCTCGCTTTGAGGCGGCTTCGGCCAAAGCGTAACCCATTTTGCCGCTGGACCCGTTAGAAATATAGCGCACCGGGTCTATGGCCTCCCGGGTAGGCCCTGCGGTGACCAGTATGTTAAGCCCCGAAAGGTCCTTTTCAACGCCGATTTCCCGCTCAATGCGTTCGATTATATCCTCCGGCTCCGGCATACGGCCCTTGCCGCTGGAGCCGCAGGCCAAAAGGCCTTCGCCCGGTTCCATAAACAGATAGCCCAGCTTATTGAGTTTGGCAATGTTGTCCCTGACCACGGGATTTTCATACATATTTGTATTCATTGCAGGCACTATCAATACCGGCGCTTTTGTGGCCATAACGGTGGTCGACAACATGTCGTCCGCAATACCGCAGGCGATTTTGCCGATAATGTTCGCGGTGGCCGGGGCAATGACAAAGATATCCGCCTTTTGAGCAAGCGAAACGTGGGCTATATCCATTTTTGCCGGTTCCGCAAACATATCGGTGATCACGGCGGTTTTTGCCAGAGAGCGGAAAGTCAGCGGCGACACGAACTCGGCTGCATGCTCCGTCATAATAACATCCACATTGGCGCCAAGCTTCACAAGGCCGCTGACCAAACTGGCAGCCTTAAACGCGGCAATGCCGCCGGTCACGCCCACAACAATATTTTTGCCTTTCAGCATACCGTTCACCCCGGCTTTAATCTATGGTCTCCAGCTCGTCGTCAAGCTGCTTCTTTGCGTCGTTGGGAAGGATAGGGTGTACATAGCCCTCGGATATTTCCTTGATAGCTATTGTCACGGCCTTATCGCAATCGCCGCCCATGGCGAGCTGACGGGCTCTTTTGCTTGTGGCGACGACCAGAGAATAGCGGGAATCAAATTCCTTCATGAGTGATGCGATTTCGGGATAGATCATTTTGAAAACTCCTTGTCTATAAATTCAATATTTCTTGGCATAAAGCATTTTTCCGCAGCTATTATGGCTTCAAGCCGCTCAACGGCCGCGTCAACGCTATCATTCAGCAGCAAATAATTATATTTCGGCGCCCTGGCGAATTCGAGCCTGGCTTTTTCAAGCCTGGCGGCGATTTGATCCGGGGTTTCCGAACCTCTGCCAACAAGGCGCTCCCTGAGCTCGTCCATCGAGGGCGGACATACGAAAATGAATATTCCCTCCGGGAAATGGGCCCGTACTTGCATGGCGCCATCGCTTTCAATTTCAAGAATAACGTCGCGGCCAGAATTTATCTGGTCCATAACCTTATCCCTTGGCGTACCGTAGTAGTTGCCGCAATAGACAGCATGTTCCAGAAATTCGCCCCGGC
>CANRHW010000187.1 GCA_947630525.1 uncultured Clostridia bacterium
GGGCCAATGCCCCGCGGTTGTATCTGCCCGGACGGGAACGGCTTTCGGGAACGGCCCTGCTGGTGGACGACGTTACCACTACCGGCGCCACCATCGACGCCTGCTGCAAGTTGCTGCGGACCATGGGCTGCGCCAAGGTGTATGCCGCCGCGGCGGCGAAATCCACGGCTTTTTCACGAGAATTTTGACCAAATTAACACCGAAAACGGCGGGCTTTTTTATGAAGTATGCCGTTTTTTTTTATTTTGAAATTATCTCTTGACTTCTCAAATCCGCTGTGCTATGATATGCTTGAATTTGTTCTTTTTAGGGCAATGCACAACAGGCCGCCAAGGGTTTGCGCGATATTGCCTTAAAGGTTTTGCATTATAGCATGAGGTGGAAAGATATGAGCATCAAGGCAGACGCCTATCTGTTTGTACACTTTATCGACAAAAAACATAACACGCCCATGAGCGAGCAGGTTTATTTTTCCGTCAGCCGCGACGGCTGCAACTGGGAGACCTTAAATTCCGGCACGCCGGTGCTGACCTCTAATGTGGGGGAGTGCGGCGTGAGGGACCCTTTCATTATCCGTTCGGCCGACAACGATAAATTCTATATCGTGGGCACCGATCTTAACGTCCATCTCCGCGATGATGGCTGGAAAATGGCCACCATTAACGGCAGTCGGGGCATTTTGGTTTGGGAAAGCACCGATCTTGTCAACTGGACCGATGTGCGTATGTGCAAGATTGCCCCATCCGACGCGGGCTGCGCTTGGGCCCCGGAGGTCATATATGACGACAAAAACGGCGATTACATGGTGTTCTGGGCATCGCGCTCCCTAAAGGACGGCCGGCGCAAGTGCCGGATGTATTACAGCAAGACCAAAGACTTCCGCAGCTTTACTCCGGCTCAGCTTTATATCGAGCGGGACAGCGACGTGATAGATACCACCATTGTCGAGAGCGGCGGCAAATATTACCGCTTTAGCAAGGACGAGACCGTAAAGGTCATCACTATGGAGGTTGGCGACAGTCTGCTGGGGGATTTCAAGAGGCTCAACACGACCATGGACAATATCAAGGGGGTCGAGGGGCCGGAGTGTTTCCGCCTAAAGGACGGCCGCTGGTGCCTGATAGTGGATCAGTACGCCAAGAGCAAAGGCTATTGCGCCTATACCTGCGACGATTTGTCCACCGGCAAATTTGTGCGCAGCAAAAAGAATTTCAACACGGATGTGAAGCTCCGCCACGGCGGCGTTATACCCATAACCGGCGAGGAATATGACCGGCTGGTGGCGAATTACGGGAAATAATATTTTCGGCAAAGATAAAATCCGCTCTTTGAAGCCCCCGAAGTTAATTGGGCGCCTATCAAAGAGCGGTTTTTTATATTAATTTTATACTATACTAATCCTCGACTTTTTTATTCCAGATCGTATTTTTCCTTAATGTACATCTCAATGATGTCGGCGGTCCTGTCGATGCCGATGCGGCTGCTGTTGATTGAAAGCTCGTAGTTGCGCGAGTCGCCCCAGCGTCCGTTACAGTGATAGTTGTGGTAGGACTTGCGCTTTTTGTCTTTGAGATAGAGCATATTTTTGGCCTCGATGGGCGGAACGCCGTACTTTTTGCTGACGCGCTCTATCTTTTTGGCAAAGTCGCCCAGAATAAACACCGACACCATACAGCCGTAGTCCGCCAATACTTCTTCGGCGCAGCGCCCGACTATGACGAAGGACTTGCCCTCGTCGGCCATGCGGCGCAGATATTTAAACTGGATGTGAGCGATGTTTTCAGCCGGAGAATTGCTGTAGCCCTGAACATGGCGGTAAAGCACAAAAAACCTAGGCCGTTCGTCGTACTTGGTGAGATTGTCCACGTCCACGCTCTTGCTCTCGGCAATCTCCTCCAAAAGATTGCTGTCATAAAGCGGAATACCAAACCGCTTGGCCAGTATTTCGGCCACCTCGTGGCCGCCGCTGCCGAACTCCCGTCCGATAGAGATTATTAGCTGTTGCTTCATGGCGTTTCCCTCCCGTATTAAAGATACCTGAACCAGATAAACAGCATGGATATGAGCATTACTATCAATGTTGCCGGGAACATATATTTACAGTATTTGCCCCAACCTATGGGGTGGCCCTCACGGGCGGCCACCGAGGTACCCACGACGTTGGCCGACGCGCCGATGGGAGTTGCGCTGCCGCCCACGTCGGTGCCAATGGACAGAGCCCAGGCCAGGACCGCAAGATCCACGCCGGGTATGTCCGCAAGGCTGCGAATAATGGGTATCATTGTGGCGGCAAAGGGAATGTTGTCCACAAAGGCGCTCGCCAGGCCGGATATCCAAATGATTATGGCCACCATAAGGTACATATTGCCGCCGCTGATACGGCCGATAAAGTCGGCGACTATTTCCAGTATGCCGGTCTGTTCAAGACCGCCCACCACCACAAACAGGCCGATGAAAAACAGCAGCGTTTTATAATCCAGAGACTTGACCAGCTTCGGCAGCGCCCTGCCGGCGGTCGCGAGGGTGATAAGGGCGATAAACAGGCCGATAAAGGCCACCGTAAGCCCGGTCTGCGCGTGGGTTACCAGCAGGACTATAGCCAGGGCGAAAATCACGCAGCTTATGGCGAAGCCCTTTTTGTCCTTTATTGCGTCGGCGGGCTTGGGGAAAGACGACGGGTCGGCCGCCTGTCCGCCGGCAAGCTTTTTCCGGAAACAAAGGTAAAAGTAAAGTACAATGAAAACAAGGGATATTCCGGCAATGAGGCCGGTGTTGGTTATGAAATCGGCAAAGGAGTATCCCAGCGACGTGCCGACGATGATGTTGGGCGGGTCGCCGCACATGGTTGCCGAGCCGCCGAGATTGGCGCAAAAAATCTCGGAAAGTATCATTGGTACCGGGTCGAATTTGAGCATTTGCGCCAGCTCAACCGTAACCGCCGCCAGGAACAGTATGACGGTTATGCTGTCGATGAACATGGCCAGACCGGCGGACATAACCATAAACGTCAGAAATATCGCCGTGATTTTATAGTGAACAAGGTTGGCGATGGTTATGCAGAGCCAGC
>CANRHW010000188.1 GCA_947630525.1 uncultured Clostridia bacterium
TCAAATATCCTGTCCACCCGCTGTCCCGTCAAAGCCGAAATAAAGACCACCGGGGCGTAGGTCATAAAGCTGAGCTTATTCCGCACGTCCAGCAAAAAGGCGTTCATGGTCTTGTCGTCCTTTTCAATGGCGTCCCACTTGTTGACGACGATTATCGAAGCCTTGCCCTCCTCATGGGCGTAGCCGGCAATCTTAGCGTCCTGCTCGGTAACGCCGGTGACCGCGTCGATAAGGATAAGGCACACGTCGCTGCGCTCCACGGCGTTATAGCTGCGTATGACGCTGTAACGCTCGACCGCATCCTCCACCTTGGAGCGGCGGCGTATGCCCGCGGTGTCGATAAAAGTGTACTTTTGGCCGTCCCGCTCATATTCTGAATCGATGGCGTCGCGGGTGGTGCCGGCCACGTCCGACACAATGACCCGGTTTTCTCCCAAAATTCGGTTGATAAGGCTGCTTTTGCCGGCGTTGGGCTTGCCTACGACCGCCACTCTTATGCTGTCGTTCTCCTCCTCCTCGGTCTCCGGCGGGAAATGGCGGACGCACTCGTCCAGCACGTCGCCCACGCCCATTTTGTGGATTGACGAAATGGGCATGGGGTCGCCAAGGCCAAGATTATAGAACTCGTAAAGCTCCATAGGCGGCTCGCCGGGGGTATCCACCTTATTGCAGACGAGAACCACGGGCTTGCCGCTTTTTTGGAGCATGGCGGCCACGTCGCTGTCGGCGGAGGTAAGTCCGTCCCGAACGTTGACCATGAATATAATAACGTCGGCGGTCTCAATGGCGATCTCCGCCTGGAGACGCATCTGTTCGCGGATAACGTCCTTGGAAAACGGCTCGATGCCGCCGGTATCGATGAGGGTGAAGTTTTTGCCGCACCACTCGCCCTGGGCGTAAATTCGATCCCGGGTGACGCCGGGAGTGTCCTCGACTATGGAAATGCGGCTGCCCGCCAACTGGTTGAACAGGGTGGACTTGCCCACATTGGGGCGGCCGACTATAGCTATGGTTGGCTTCATATGAACCTCCTTTGAGCAATCGCCGCAAACCGCGCGGCTCCCGGCGTTGATAAATCTATTATTTCCCGCTGCCGGCCCCTAATTATTGGTACGGTGCACCTCAAAGATACCGGGTATGCGATAAAGTCTCTTGACCAGCATATCTATCTGCCCGCGGTCCTCCACCTCGACGGTTATATTTATTATGCCCATTTTGTCCTTGGTGGCCCGGGCGTTCACGGCGATAAGGGGCAGCTTTACGTCGCTTATGACGGCGGTCACGTCGCCCAGCATGCCGTCGCGGTTGGGGCCCTCCAACTGGAGCTCGCAGTTATAATGCCCGTCGGTCTCGGCCCAGGTACAGTTTATCATGCGGCTCTTCATCTCTTCGGTGAGATTTTCGGGCCGGACATTTACGCAGTCCCGGCGGTGTACGCTTACGCCGCGGCCGCGGGTGATAAAGCCCACAATATCGTCGCCGGCGACGGGGCTGCAGCATTTTGACAGGCGCACAAGGCAGTTGTCGATGCCCTCCACCTCAATACCGCTGCTGCTGCGGCGCTTACTGGTTTGGGTGTGGGGCGGCTCGGGAGCGGCCTCGTCCTTGTATGTCTGGCCGTAAAGGTCCCGCAGGCGGGTGACTATCTTAGCGGAGGTAATGCCGCCGTAGCCCACGGCCGCGTACATTTCGTCCTCGGTCTTAAAACCGTAACGCCGGAGCATGGGCTCCATAAATTCCGGCCGCAGCAAATTGAGCCCGCCGTAGCCGAGCCGTTTTATTTCACGGTCAACGGCCTCCTTGCCCCGCTCGATATTGGCCTCGCGGTTCTCTTTTTTGAACCAGGCGTTTATTTTGCTGCGGGCCTGACTGGTCTTGACTATTTTGAGCCAGTCGCGGCTTGGGCCCTTGACGGCGGAGGAGGTGAGTATCTCAACGATGTCGCCGTTTTGCAGCTTATAATCCAGCGGCACTATACGGGTGTTGGCCTTGGCCCCGGTCATGCGGTAGCCCACGGCGGTGTGGATATAAAAGGCAAAATCTATAGGCGTTGCGCCCATGGGCAGACTGATGACATTGCCCTTTGGGGTGAACACAAAGACCTCGTCGGCGAACATATCTATTTTTAACGTCCGCATAAAGTCCTCGTCATTGTCGGCCTCGCTCTGTATTTCCACAAGTTTATCCACCCAGGCCAGCTTTTTTTCGTCGCCGGGAGTGGCGCCCTCCTTATACTTCCAGTGGGCGGCAATGCCCTGCTCCGCCACCCGGTGCATTTCCCAGGTGCGGATTTGTATTTCAAAGGGACGGCCGTCGGGGCCTATAACGGTGGTGTGCAGCGACTGATACATATTGGGCTTCGGCATGGCGATATAGTCCTTAAAGCGTCCGGGTATGGGCTTATACTGTTCGTGCACCATGCCGAGCGCCGCGTAGCACTCGCTGACGTTGTCAACGATAATGCGCACCGCAAAAAGGTCGTATATTTCGTCAAGGGTCTTGCCCTGGCTGTACATTTTACGGAAAATGCTGTAAATGTGCTTGGCGCGGCCGCTTATCTGACTTTTAATGCCCATGGCCTGCATTTTGGTCTCAATAGTGTCGCGGATAAGCTGAACGTAAGCGTCGCGCTCGGCCTTTTTCTGGTCCAGGCCCTGCGCTATCTCATAAAAGGCCACGCTGTCCAAATACCGAAGCGACAGGTCCTCGAGCTCGCACTTTATCTGAGAAATACCCAGGCGGTGTGCCAGCGGAGCAAAAACGTCCAGCGTCTCCTTGGCGATTATGCGCTGCTTTTCCGGCGACATATATTTAAGGGTGCGCATATTGTGCAGCCGGTCGGCCAGCTTTATCAGTATCACGCGAATATCCTTGGCCATGGCGAAGAACATCTTGCGCAGATTTTCTACCTGCTGATCCTCGCGGGAAACATACTGTATCTTTTTCAGCTTGGTCACGCCGTTCACCAGCAGGGCCACGTCGTCGCCAAACATTGAGCGTATCTCGTCATAGCCGTACTTGGTGTCTTCTATCACATCGTGGAGCAGGCCGGC
>CANRHW010000189.1 GCA_947630525.1 uncultured Clostridia bacterium
GAAAAAATTTCGGTTGATTTTTTAAAAACCTTGCATTTTTGGCAGAAATGTTATATAATTATAATAATTACATAAAAAGGATGATGAAAATGCCCGAAAAGAAAAGGCCTTCATTTATGATGAATGTGCTGACGATTATTTTCTCTCAGGTCGTCGTAAAGCTCCTGGGGTTCGTATACAGAATGGTGATAACCAACGTCCCGGGCTTCGGCGACGAGGGCAACGGCTATTACAACTTCGGATATCAGATATACACCCTGCTGCTGGCGTTGAGCTCCGTCGGCATACCTAACGCCATAAGCAAGCTGGTTTCGGAAAAATGCGCCCTTAACAATTACAGGGGGGCGCTGAGGATATTCAAGATAAGCTTGTGGCTGTTCGCCATTATCGGAGGAGTCTGCTCCTGCATACTGTTTTTCGGCGCGGACTTCATTTCCACCTATATATTCAAGGCTTCGAAGGCCGCGTATTCCATGCGGGTGCTGTCGCCGGCTATATTCTTTGTGTCCATATCCAGTGTTATCCGGGGCTTTTTCATGGGTCAGCAAAACGCCAAGGCCACCAGTACCAGCCAGATGCTGGAGCAGCTTTTAAAGACCACTACCACGGTAGTCATCGTTATGTGCATGACCAACCAGCCGCCTGAATATATGGCCGCCGGCGCGACCATGGGCACCACTCTTTCCACCGTGCTGAGCCTCGTTTATCTCTTCGGCTTCTACAAGGCCCACGGCAAAGAAATCAGGGAAAAATACAACGCGGCCCCGGCTATTGCCGAAACTCAGAGGACTCTTTCTGTGGCGAAGACCATACTTTGGGTGTCGATACCGATTTCTCTTGGCTCCATAGTTACCTCGCTTAACCGCGTACTGGATATCGCCACGGTGAACCGCGGACTTTACAAGGCCTTCGCCGGGCGGATAGCGCCTGAGCTCATGGAGAAAAACGCCGTCACCCTAAGCGGCATACTGAGCAAGACCGATGTGCTGATAAACCTGCCCCTTGCCATTAACATAGCCTTTGCGACTGTGCTTGTACCCACCATTGCCGGCGCGCTGGCCGTAAAGGATTACGACACCGCCTCGCGCAGAGTGACCTTTTCGCTGCTGACGTCCATCGTCATTGCTCTGCCCTGCGCGGCCGGTTACGCCGTGCTTGCTGGCCCTATACTTAAAATGATATATCCCGCCGTTTCCGACGGTGCGCTGTTGTTCGTAATGCTGACGCCTACGGTGTTTTTCTCCGCTATGAGCCAGACTATTTACGGCAGCCTCCAGGGTATGGGCAAGATTTTTGTGCCGGCCATAAGCATACTGTGCGGCGGCGTGGCCAAGCTGATAGCCAACCTTGTGCTTATTCCAATCCCGGAAGTCAACATCTACGGTGCGCCCGTGGGCAGCGTACTTTGTCAGGGAATAGCCTTTTTCATCAGCTTCGGCGTTCTGCGCAAGAATTTGCCAATGAAGATACCTTACAATAGGTATTATTTGCGGCCGATTATCTGCGCGGCCATAATGTCGGGCGTGGTCTGGGCGGCGCACCATTTCGCAATGCCGCTCATCGGCAACACTCTTGCGACTATAGGATCGATCGTGTTGGGCGCGGCGGTTTATTTCGCAGCCATATTCGCGCTCAGGGTCTTTACCGCCGACGAGCTGTCCATGCTGCCGTTTGGAAATAAGCTTAAAAAGTTTGCGAAATAGAGACGGCAAAAATTAATAAACACAACATCGAACCTGCATAAAAGGCGCGGCGGGAGCTTGGCTCCCGCCGCGCCTTTTCGTCATTGACTAAGTCAATTTTTGGCGCTCGTCGTCCTTGGCGGCTTTGATTTCTCTTGCCACGGCTTTGAGGCCGTCCTGGAGACTTTTAAAAAGTACGTTTATTTCGGCGCCGATAAAGAGAATGTAAAAGCATACGTACATCCACAGCATAAACAGCACTACCGCCGCCAAGCTGCCGTAAACGCTGAAGTTGGCCAGATTGTCAACATAAAACGAATACAGGAACGAAAATCCTACCCAGCCCACGGCGGAAACCAGCGCCCCCGGCAGTTGGGCGATAAAGTTGCTTTTCCTCAGCGGGGCGAGCAAATATACCAAGTCAAATATCAGGGTGAGCAGCGAGATACTGCACACCAGCCGCACTCCCTGCGACAAAAAGCTGAGATTTTGCAGCCTCGGGAAAAACTCGAGTATCCTTTCCACAAAGCTGCTGCCAAACACTGACAGGCCGAGGGAAAGTATTATTACGATTATAAGCCCGAGCATATAGAGTATGGATTCCAGCCTCAGCTTTAGCCAGGTTTCGGTCTTGTTGGCGTCAAATATTCTGCTCAGCCCCCTGACCACGGCGTTCACCCCCGTGGACGCGGACCAAAGGGTAGTGATTACGGCTACCGAAATGAGGGCCGGAGTGCCTTTATCGTATATTTCCGTTATGACCGAAACGATAAAGCCCTCGATGGCGCCGGGCAGATAGTTGACCGCCGCCGCGATAAGGTCTTCCATACCAAAGGGAAAAAACTGCAAAAGGGAAAGGAAAAGCATCAAAAACGGAAAAATAGATGTGAGCAGGAAAAACGCCGCCTGTGCGGAATAGGCGCCCACATTGTCCCCGGCCAGCTTGTCAAGCCCGGTCACGAGTATCCTAAGTATCGTGTCGAATACTTTTTTAAACTTTTTCATGCGCATCCCACCTTTGGGAATTAATTCATCATAAAATATGATAACACATAATTCAAAAAAATGCAATAAGTTTTTTTGTCGCACGGCGGGCGGGGGCACTTTGCTATTGACAAAAAGGGGAAAATATAGTAAAATAATGTATCATGTATATTGAGGGATGAACTGTATGCGCACCATTGAAGTCAACATTCCCGGGAGGGAATATAAGATTTATATTGAAGGCGGACTGCTTGAAAGCTGCGCCGCCATTCTTGAACCTATTGTAAAGGGGAAAAAGGCCGCCGTTGTCACGGATACCAACGTTGCGCCTTTGTATTACGCCAAAATGGAGGC
>CANRHW010000190.1 GCA_947630525.1 uncultured Clostridia bacterium
TTCAGCCATTGGGGCTTTTACAGCAGCAAAATGAAGCCGCGCGGCCGCAGGCGAATGTCGGTGGAGTTCCGATTATTGAAAGTGCAAAATATAAAATACGTGCCTCGACTCTCAGATACGTCAGCGGCGTCAGCGGAGGCGGGTCTACTTCCGCGAGGACCGAATATTCCGAAATCGAGATATTGACCCGTGAGGCGATTGCCGCGGGGGATTTGGTTATCTGCGTTTGCTGCGACAGGGATATAAGACAGGCCCTTAAAGGAGTTAACGCATTGCCCGAGCCTGGCAGTCACAGCATAAACAGCGCTGTCATAGTCGGCATACTGGAGGCGAAAGCATGAAGGGCTTCAAGCTTGATGAAAACAATGATGTGGTTATATCTGAAACATATAAAGACATTGATATGACTCAGGGTGCCGACCTTACCCGACAGGCAATTCAAACGACACTTAACACAAATAAGGGCGAGTGGTTTTTTGACCTGAACGAGGGCGTAAATTTTCGGAATATTTTAGGCAAGAACAAAAACAAAGAAGCCGTACAAAATGAGGTTATCCGCGGTCTTGCTCAAATTGATCCCAGCATGTTATTGAAAGACTTTCAGATTGAGACTGAGGCGGGCCGAAAGGCGAAAGTTACTTTTACCGCGCAGGGTCCCGAAAGCACAGAGGAGGTAAAGGTCACATGGCAATAGAGGCGACCGGCTATAAGCGGTCTACATATTCGGAAATACTTGATGAAATTATCGCCGATGCAAAAAAGCTTTTCGGCGATGACATCGGCGTATCAGATAAAACGGTTTTAGGTAAATATATGCGCATTATAGCGTACCGTGAGTCGAAGTTAGAGGAGGAAATGGAAAAGCTGTATTACAGCGCCTTTATCATGACCGCCTCCGACAGCAGTCTTGACTTGGCTGCCGGCGCTGCAATGGCGCAGCGAAGCCCTGCAAGCGCAGCCGCACATTTAGTAACGGTCACCGGCGATAAAAACGTTGGGATACCGTATGGAACGTTGTTTCGCACCGATAATGATATAACCTTTTTCAACACCCGAGCTGAGGTCATAGGGGAAAGCGGCACGGCAGAACTGATTGTAGAGTGTACTCAGCCCGGCGAAATCGGCAATGTGGAAACGAATGTTATAACAAGTCTTGTTGAGCAGTCGGCGGGGCTGAGCAGCGTTAAGGTGCTCAAATCACAGCCGGCGGTTGCCGGAGCCGAGGCCGAAAGCGATTTCATTTTTCGTCGGCGCATAATGTCGATTTTACAGGGGCGCGGCAGCAAGACCACAAGCAGCATACGCGCCGCACTCCTCAAATTAAATCGGGTAGTTGGCGCGACTGTCATCGAGAATGACACAGACGTACAAAAAGGAGATTTGCCGCCCCACTGCGTCGCGTGTTATGTAAATGCCGGCATAACCGACAAAACGCCCGAGGACGAGAAAGCCGAAATCAGCAAGTCCATTGCCGAAGTGATTTTTGAAAAAAAGGGGGCGGGCATTTTCGCATACGGCAAAGAAGCCGTTGAGCTTTATGATGAATACAACGAAGAAAAAAGCACGATAGGTTTTACCTATACAAACGCTCGACTCTTATGGTTCAAGATTACCCTCATCGTATCAAGCGCGTCAATGACAGACGACGAAAAAGCCTCAATCGAGCAAAGTATTCAAAGTAACATCCGCGAATTTATAGGTGAGCTGGATGGCAAAGTCTTAGTATTTAATAAGCTGTACGGGTGTTGTTACGCCGTGGATGGCGTATCGACCGTTAAATCAATAAAGGTTTCCTCGGACGCCAAGGTTTATGAGGATATAGATGACGCTGCTCACGCCTTCGACAGTTACACTGTAGGGCATAATGAGACCTTGGGTTATGGCGGTGCTTCATTTGAATGGGAGGCGGTTTAATGCCGATTTTTGACGCCAATAATTTGGCAAAAAATCTGCCTGATACTTTTCGGCAAGATGAAACCAGTAATAACTATTTACTGTTAAAGCTTGCGTCGAACAGTGCTGAACGGGTCGAGGCAGCCCTCTCGGAGATACGCGACTCAAGAGACGTCACAACGGCGGAGGGTTCGACACTTGATATATTTGGAGCGGCTTTCGGTGTTGAACGCCGTGGACGTACAGACGAGGCGTACAGAATTATTATCCGGGCGGAAATTGCAAAAACCCTTTGTACTGGTGAGTATAGCGATATTCGCCGATGCTTGGCAATGTTGCTCCAGTGCACAGAAGGTGAAATTGTAATTCATGACAGGGTGGGGGCTGTAGGAGTTCGTGAAATGAGAGTGCCTTTGGCGGGGTTGCAACAGTCTGGATTAACAAATGTGGAAATTCTCACTATCTTAGATGATATGCTCCCCGGTGGCGTTGGGATAGATTACGCTATTTTAAGCGGCACATTTACTTATACCGCGCACGGTCGAGGAGAAGACCGTAAAAAAGGCTACGGAAACGGAACCTATAGCGGCTATATAAAATACGGAGGAGATGCGACATGAACTGGAGGACAAAATTATTCACTTGGGTAAGCGAAAAAAACCGGGCAAAAAATACCCGCGAGCCGGACGCCGGGCTTAAAGATACGGGATATGTATTAGGCAATCAGCCTTTGGCGGAACACCACAACTTTTTATTCGCACTGTTTTTGGACGCATTAAAGGAATTGCAGAGTGTAACAGGAAACCATGTTGATAGCAAAAGCAATCCCCACGATGTGACCAAGTCTCAAGTAGGACTTGAAAATGTCGATAACACCTCCGATGAAAACAAGCCCGTGTCAAAGGCCCAGCAAGCCGCTATAAGCGCCGAAGCCTTATTGCGAGAACAAGCCGACGAACAGCTCAAAAAGGACTTCGCGGCGGCGCTCGAAGAATTTTCCAACAGCATAATCAAGGAGATTGTCATACCAAAAACGGGTTGGCAGGACGCCGGAGACGGCGGCTA
>CANRHW010000191.1 GCA_947630525.1 uncultured Clostridia bacterium
CGAGTGGTGATTTTCGTTCGTAGTTCAAGGGCATAAAATGAGAAAATTCGTCCGTAAGGGCGAATTTTCTACATTAACTATCTATTATTTTATTTATAGTTTAATTTTTCAATACTTTAATTTGTACTAACTAAAGAATTTCAGCCCTTGAACGGTCTGCGCCATTTTTTTACGGCCCCTTAGTCAGCCAGATTGAACTTGTCATGAATAGCGCGGACAGCACGTTCGGCGTCGCGCTTGTCGATGAGCACGCTTATCTTTATTTCGCTGGTGGATATCATATTAATGTTAATGTTGGCGTCATAAAGAGCCTCAAACATAGTCGCGGCAACGCCGGCGTTGGAGGCCATGCCTACGCCGACAATGGAGACCTTGGATATATTTTCGGTGTGGTCGATTTGCTCGGCCCCCACCAGCTCGCGGTTTTTCTCCAGAACGTCAAGAACGGTTTCCAGACTGCTCAGAGGAACGGTAAAGCTGATATCCTTTTTATTGTCCCTGCCGATGGACTGAATAATAACGTCAACATTAATCTTATACTTGGCCAGAAGGCCGAAAATCTGAAATGCCTTACCGGGAGTATTCTCCACATTAATGAGCGAAATGCGGGCCACGTCGTTGTCACGGGCTACGCCTCTAACCAACATTTTTTCCACGCTGTTTACCTCCTTAACTATCGTGCCGGGCGCTTTCTCCAAGCTGGAGAGCACCTCAAGATTTACGTTGTACTTACGTGCCACTTCAACGCTGCGGTTATGAAGCACGTTTGCGCCCAGGGACGCCAGTTCAAGCATTTCGTCAAAGCTTATTTCCGGGAGCTGACGGGCGTCGGGAACTATGCGGGGATCAGCGGTGAACACGCCCCGCACGTCAGTGAATATCTGACAAAGATCGGCCCCGAGGGACGCGGCCAGCGCCACCGCCGAGGTATCGCTGCCGCCGCGGCCGAGGGTAGTGACATCGTCAAACTTGTTTATACCCTGGAAACCGGCAACAATAACTATCTTATGCTTGTCAAGCTCGGTCTGGATGCGGTTGCCCATGATACGTTTGATGCGGGCGTTGGAATAGTTGGAGTCCGTAGCCAGCCCCACCTGCCACGCCGCAAGAGATATAACCGGGCGGCCGATTTTTTCAATGGCCATTGCCAAAAGCGCCATGGACTGCTGTTCGCCGGTGGAAAGCAGCACGTCCATCTCGCGCTTGGACGCGCGGGGGTTTATCTCCTTAGCCTTTTCAATAAGGTCGTCCGTTGTGTCGCCCTGAGCCGAAACCACAACCACAACGTCGTTATCGTTGTCGTAGGTCTCAATGACCCGGTTAGCCACGTTAAATATTCGTTCGGCATTGGCAACGCTGGTGCCGCCGAACTTCTGCACTATAAGAGCCATTTTTTAACCTCCTATCGGAATAATCTCATTACTGACTTAACGCCGTCAATTCCTGACAGCAGTTTATTAACCTCGTTTTTGCTCATCATTTCGGTGATAAAGCCGATATCGCCGTCATGGCGGGCATAAAATTTATCCTGCACGGCAAAAGCCTTCTCCGCCGCCGCAATGGAGCCCTCGCACATTCTGACAAAGAACTCGCTTTCAAGCTCCGCCGGGTCAAAGGCGGTATCTCCGGCGTCCGTCCAGGAAAATTCGCCGCAATAGCCGGGCTGGCGCACCGCGTCCACAATGTCGGCCACCACCGCGCTGGCGGTCGGGAGTTTGCCTGCGCCGCGGCCATAAAACATCACGTGGCCCACCATATTGCCCTCCACAAGGATGCCGTTATATACGTCGCCGATATTTGCCAGCGGATTTGTCTTATGGACCATGGCGGGCTCTACCGAAACTCCGGCCCGGCCGTTCCTGAACACCGCGCGGCCAAGGAGCTTTATGGCGCAACCGGCGCTTTCGGCCCACTTCATATCATCATCCGTCACGCCGCGTATGCCGCAGGTGGGAATGTCCCCGCAGCCGACCCTTTTGCCCAAAACCATGGATGCAAGGATGGCTATTTTCCGGCACACGTCAAGGCCGTCCACGTCTGCGCTGGGATCCTTTTCGGCATAGCCCAGGCGCTGCGCCTGGAGAAGCGCATCCTCAAAGCTCTGCTCTTCCTCATACATTTTTGTAAGGATAAAATTCGTGGTGCCGTTTATTATGCCGGTGATGCTGTCAATCTCATTGGCGGCAAGGCACCGGGCCAAGGGACGTATAACGGGTATGCCGCCGCCGACGCTGGCCTCAAAAAGATAGCGGCAGCCGTTTTCCTCAGCCAGCCGGAAAAATTCATGCCCGTGGAGCGCCACAAGCTCCTTGTTGCTGGTGACGACAGTTTTGCCCGCGGAGAGGGCGGACTTAGTGTAATCATAGGCAAAACGCACCCCGCCCATGGTCTCCACCACCACGCCGACCTCCGGGTCGGAAAGTATCTTATCAAAGTCCTTGACAAATATCTCCCTTTCCGGATGGTCCGGGAAGTCCCGTATATCCAACACATATTTAACCGCAACGCTCTCGCCGCAGCGTTTCTCTATACCGCCGCGGTTTTCTTTCAATATATCATATACGCCGCTGCCGACGACGCCGTAACCGATTATAGCTACTTTCATCATATGCAGTCCTTTCCCGGGCGGAAAATGTTTCGCGCCCTTGCACTACATAATATCATTTCCAATATTTATTTGTCAATATTAAATATGCTTAAATTTACGCCGGATAAGTCACAAAAAGTGACAAAAACATGAAAAAGCCGAAATCGCGGCGCCGGCGCCGCCGCGATTTCGGCCAATATACAATCGGTTGCTATTCCACCTTTTTGACATCGCCGCCGCTGACCTCAAACGCGTGGCGGGCGGCGAGACTTCCGCCGCTGTCAACGCGGGTCCATATGACGGTCTTTGTATCGGGGTCATACTGAGTTTCGTAAATAAAGCGCTCCCCGTCCTCGA
>CANRHW010000192.1 GCA_947630525.1 uncultured Clostridia bacterium
GACGTTATGAAGGAGCGCATACTCGACATAAACCCGTCGGCGAGGGTAAATGAGCACCGATGCTTTTTCCTGCCGGAAACAGCGGCGGCCTTTGATTTTCGCGAATATTCATATGTCGTTGACGCGGTTGACACTGTAACGGCCAAAGTGGAGCTCGTTGTCCGTGCCAAGGAGGCCGGTACGCCTATAATAAGCAGCATGGGCGCGGGGAACAAGCTGAACCCCGCAGCCTTTCGGGTAGCGGATATATACAGGACGTCGGTTTGTCCTTTGGCCCGAGTAATGCGCCGTGAACTGAAAAAGCGGGGCGTCGACAGTCTTAAGGTGGTTTATTCTGAAGAAAAGCCCATTGCGCCCGCATATGACGCAAAAGACGGCGGCGGCCGCCGCAGCACACCCGGTTCTGCGGCCTTTGTACCGCCTGTGGCGGGGCTCGTCATCGCCGGCGAGGTGGTGGGAGACCTGATACGTACCTCTTGACATTTTCGCGGTTTTGAGTATAATATAAATAAAAGGGCCTGCCGCCCACGAAGGAGGAGCGCCAATGGAAGAACTTATGGAGCAGGAAACGGAGTCTCAGGTAGACTATGTCCGTATTTTTAAAACACTCTTGCACCGGCTGCCGGTCATTGCGGCGGTAACGGTGATTTTTGGACTTGGGGCCTACATATACAGTCAGTGGTTCATGACGCCGGTTTATTCCACCAACGTTAAGCTTTACGTCAATAATCAGCAGGGCGTCTCCGAGTCAGCCAAGGTGCAGTCATCGGACGTTGCAACGTCAAATACCCTTGTTTATGGTTATGTGGCTATGATGAAGACTGACCGCGTGCTTAAAGAGGTCGCCATGAACACCGGCCTCGGTTACAGCACGACGCAGCTTTCGTCGATGATAAGCGCCGCCGGCGTTGACGAAACGCCGCTCTTTGTGGTGACGGTCCGCAGCTCTGTGCCCGAGCACGCCCAAACTATAGCCAATGTGGTTGCCGACGTGGCTCCCGCCGTCATTCAGGAGGTAGTTAAGGGCAGCAGCGCCGAAATTGTGGACAGGGCCAAGCTGCCGAGTAAGCCGATTTCGCCTAAAATCTGGCGCGTAACTCTTATCGGTATGGCGCTGGGGTTCCTGATTAGCATTGTCGGGGTGCTTTTGGCCGAAAAATTTGATCTTCGCATAAAAAATCCCAGCGTACTGGCCGAGGATTTCGGCCTGCCGGTGCTGGCGTCGGTTTCCGGCGACGGCGGATATGACGCTCTCGCCAATAACATAAAATTTTCTTTCGCGCGGCGCAGCTGCCGCCGTGTGGCGGTGACCGACGCGGGCGACGGCGCGGGCAAGGCGTCGATTTCCGCCAAACTGGCAATTTCGCTTGCGGCCTCCGGCAAGCAGGTCCTGCTTGTTGACGCGGATATGGGCCGCCCCGGCGTAAACGGCCTTATGGGGCTTGACGCCGCTCCGGGCCTCAGCAACGTGCTGGTGGGCGACAGCGAGCTGGCCGCCGCCCTTAAAAAGAATGTCCGTTCCGGCCTTGACGTCCTTTGCGCCGGAGACACCCCGCCTGACCCCACCGAGCTGTTATGCTGTGAGGAAATGAAAGACCTTATGACGGAATTTGCGGAAAATTACGAATATATTATTGTTTCATCGCCTGCCGCGGCGGGCGACGCCGAAAGCCGGCTGTTGTCGGAGCTCAGCGACGGCGTGGCCATAGCGGTTCATGGCCGCCGCACCACTGCCGACAAGATAAGCGGCGCGGTCGCCGCTCTCGAAAACGCGGGCGCAAGGCTTGTTGGCTTTATATATAATGCGGAAAAGGGACGTGATAAAAAGTGATAGATTTTCACACTCACATTTTACCGGGCATTGACGACGGCAGCAAAAACAGCGGCATGTCCATTGACATGCTTCAAAACCTCCGGGACGAGGGAGTTACCGACGTGGTGCTCAGTTCGCATTTTTACGCGTCCCAAAACAGCGTTGAAAAATTCCTCGTCCACCGCAGCGTGAGCCTGGAGCATCTCCAGGCCGCTCTGGATACGGACGGGCGGACGCTCGGGCTCAAACTGCATTTGGGCGCGGAGATACTTTTTATGGACTCTCTCGACAAGGTGGACGGCCTTGAAGCCATGGCGATTGGCGGCACAAAGTATATACTTCTTGAAATGCCCTTTACCAAATGGTCCAGCCGCAACCTTGACACGGTGTATAAAATAAAATGCAACGGCTTCAACGTGATAATAGCTCATTTTGAGCGGTATCTGGGCTTTGGCAACGGTGAAAATGAGCTGGACGAGCTCCAGCGCATGGGCTGCATACTCCAGATGAATGCCGAGGATTTCAACGGATTTTTTGCTAAGCGTAAGTCGGTTAAGTTTTTCGAGACAGGTCGGGCCTCTCTTTTGGGCAGCGATTGTCACAACCTGGAGACCCGCCCGCCTAAGATAAAGCACGCCTATGACGCAATAGGCGAAAAGCTGGGCCGGGGCGCGGTTGAAAAAATCTTGTCCCTCGGCCACAAGATACTGGAAAATTCGAGGTATCTAGAAGTATAGCGCTCTTCAAAGGGGAACCGGCGTCGTCGCAAAGGGCGACTGTGCTACGGGTTTCCTTTCAAAAACCCGTGAGCACGTGCCCTTGCTCCTCCTTTTCCCACAAACAACTTTGTTGTTTGTGGGGCCCCTTAATCCCTGGCGTAAATCTCTCTGGGAACGTTCCATTCAATCATCGATTTTACAATTACAATAATATAATCAAGTAACTAACGATGTAACATATTATATCGCGGATCCAGCGTCACGCTGGCGGGCGCTTACGCTTACGAAAATTCGTCTGCGGACAAATTTTCTACCCCGATTATAGTATAATACTAATCCCAAATAAGAGTTGCAAAATGAAGGAAGAAGTGCTATAATCCAAATTGGAGATGATTATAGATATG
>CANRHW010000193.1 GCA_947630525.1 uncultured Clostridia bacterium
GCAGGCAATACTGTATGTATTGGCAAGGCCGATGACGCTGTACGGCGCGAAAAGGCCCGCCGCGAATTGATGATTTTAATAGGGATTAGTATGAGTATCGGACGATACCGCAAAAAATATAGCCCCCTATTGCGATATTGCCTCAGCTTTGTGTGGTGAAACAAATGACAGGATACAAAACACGTCAGCGTGAGCTGATACTGGATTATCTAAAGAACTCCGACAAACCCCATGTAACCGCCGGCGATATTGCCGCTCATCTGCGGGAGACGGAAAACGTCGGCACCGCAACGGTCTATCGCCAGCTCGACAAAATGGTGACGGACGGATTGGTGCGGAAATACAGCCTAGACGGCGGGGCCTGCTATCAGTATGTGGGGGGCGGCGGAGACTGCCATGAGCATTTTCATCTGAAATGCCTTAACTGCGG
Organism: uncultured Clostridia bacterium; assembly: GCA_947630525.1. Classification (GTDB taxonomy): domain Bacteria; phylum Bacillota; class Clostridia; order UMGS1883; family UMGS1883; genus JAFLUQ01. The sequence continues at coordinate 431 of CANRHW010000193.1, forward strand.
CGCCCTTATCCATGTGGACTGCGAGTTTTTGAGCGGACTTGGGCCTCATATTTTGGAGCATCACGGCTTCCAGGTAGACAACAGCAGGACTGTCATGTACGGCCTTTGCCGCAAATGCAGGGAGGGCGCAAAATGAAAAGGCTGATTTGTGCGCTTTCCGCCGTTTTGCTGCTGCTGGCGGGCTGCGGGCCCGAAATGACGGCGGACAGCGGAAAATTAAAAGTCGTGGCCACGATTTTTCCGTCCTATGACTTCGCCCGCATTATTGGCGGCGACAGGGCGCAGGTGAGCCTGCTGCTCACTCCCGGGCGGGAAAGCCACAGCTACGAGCCGTCCACCGGCGATGTTATAGAGATAGACGGCTGCGGCGTGTTCGTTTGGACCGGCGAATATATGGAACCCTGGGTGCCGGGCCTTTTGGCGGGCCTTGACGGCAGCCCCACAGCCGTTGACGTAAGCGCCGGCATCCACATGGCCGAGGAGGATGACGGCGACGGGCATGAGGACCACGACCATCACGGTTACGACCCTCACATTTGGACGAGCCCGGTGAACTGTCTCAAAGTCGCCGATAATATCCTCGCCGCAATGACTGCCGACGACCCGGAAAACGCCGGTTACTATCAAAAAAACGCGGAAAGCCTCAAAGCGGAGCTTACGGCCCTTGACGCGGAGCTCAGGGCAGTGACCTCTTCGGCCGAGACAAAAAAGATATATCACGGCGGTCGATTTAGCATGGGCTATTTTGTCCGCGAGTACGGCCTTGATTGGGAAGCGGCCTACGATTCCTGCTCCTCTGACACCGAACCCTCGGTGCGCCGCATCTGCGATATGATAGACGAAATGCGGGCGCAGGGAGCGAAAGTGGTGTTCTATGAGGAACTTTCCAACAACTCCGTGGCGAAGCTCATTGCCGACGAGACCGGCGCAAAGCCGCTGCTGCTCCATTCCTGTCATAATCTGTCGCAGGAGGAGTGGGACAGGGGAGAAACCTATATATCGCTTATGAAAAACAACATAGATAATTTGAGGGAGGCCTTAGCCACATGAGACTTGTACAGGTTCGGGACCTGAGTATAAGCTACGACGGCAAAACTGTCGTCAGCGGTCTGAATTTTGATATCAATGAAAATGACTTCCTTTGCATATTCGGCGAGAACGGCAGCGGCAAAAGCTCCCTTGTCAAGGCCATACTCGGCCTTAAATCTACGGCCAGCGGCCATATACATTTTGAAAAGGGCTTCTCCCGCCGGGACATAGGCTATATGCCGCAAAAAACGCAGATACAAAGGGACTTCCCCGCTTCGGTCAGAGAGGTCGTGCTTTCGGGCTGTCAGGGCTCCATGGGTGCGAAGCCCTTTTACGGACGGGCGGAAAGGGCCAAGGCCGAGGCCGCTATGGAAAGGCTGAACATCCTTGACATAAAAAAGGAGAGCTACCGCGACCTTTCCGGCGGCCAGCAGCAGCGGGTGCTGTTGGCCCGCTCCCTCTGCGGCGCGGACCGCATGATATTGCTGGACGAACCGACGACCGCCCTCGACCCCATTGCTACCGGTGATTTTTACCGGCTGATATCCGATTTAAACCGCAGCGGAGGCATAACCGTTGTAATGGTCAGCCACGACATTTCGGGTGCGCTCAAATACTCGACCTCCGTCCTGCACCTGGGCGGCAGCGAAGTGATGTTCTGGGGAAAAACCGCCGATTACGTTAAAACGAAGATCGGCGAAAGCTTCTTGGGAGGTGAGGCCCTGTGATACTTCATATGTTTTCCTACGGCTTTATAACAAGGGCCTTCGTAGTCGGCGTGCTGGTGAGCCTGTGCGCGGCTCTGCTGGGAGTTTGTCTTGTGCTCAAACGCTATTCCATGATAGGCGACGGCCTGTCCCACGTGTCTTTCGGGGCAATGAGCGTGGCGGCGGCCCTCAACCTGGCGCCCCTTGCGGTGTCGGTGCCGGTGGTGCTGGCGGCGGCGTTTTTCCTTTTGCGGCTCAGTGAAAACAGCCGCCTTAAAGGCGACGCGGCTATTGCCGTGGTATCTTCATCGGCGTTGGCCATCGGAATTATAGTCACAAGCCTGACTACCGGCATGAATACCGACGTCTGCAACTATATGTTCGGCAGCGTTCTCGCTATGACGAAGGGCGATTTGTGGCTCAGCGTGGCCCTTAGCGCGGTGGTGCTGGCGGTGTTCGTCATGTTTTACAACAAGATTTTTGCCGTCACCTTTGACGAAAACTTTTCCCGCGCAACCGGCGTCCGCGCCGGGCTGTACAATACGGTGCTGGCCCTGTTGACGGCGGTGACTATCGTGATTGGCATGAGGATAATGGGTGCGCTGCTCATTTCCAGCCTGATAATTTTCCCGGCATTGTCGTCCATGCGCGTGTGCAGTAACTTCCGCGGAGTGATGATTTGCTCCGCCGTTATCAGCC
>CANRHW010000194.1 GCA_947630525.1 uncultured Clostridia bacterium
CAGTGGGATATCCGCCTCGGGGGTCACGATGGTGAGCTGGTCCCCCTCGCTGGCGCAGAGTATCATGCCGCGGCTCTCCTCGCCGCAGAGCACGGCGGTCTTTAGATTAGCCACAACGATTACCTTTTTGCCCACGAGCTCCTCCGGGGCGTACCACTGAGCGATGCCGCTGAGCACCTGGCGCTTTTCGTAGCCCAGGTCTATCTGCATTTTAAGGAGCTTTTTAGCCCGCTTCACCTTTTCGCACTCAATTACCCTGCCAACGCGGAGTTCCTGCCGGGCAAAGGTCTCGACGTCTATCTCGGGCTTGTGTTCGGGCTCGGGCATGGCAGGCTCCTCCGGCGGGGTCATTGCCGCCTCGATATCCTTCATTGTCTTATCGATATCTATGCGGGCAAACAACGGTTCTCCGGCGGCGACCTTAGTGCCAGCCGCGGTGGCGCCAAAGGCCGCGAGGCTGTCATAATCCAAGACGGCGGCGCTTATCTGGGCGGCTATCTTTTCCGAGGTATCGGGGATAAAGGACCTTAGCAGGGCGGCAATGAAGCGTATGCTTTCGACAAGGTTGTAAAGCACCGTACCCAGCCGGGCCCTCCGGGCCTCGTCCTTGGCCAATATCCACGGCGTCGTCTCGTCAATATACTTATTTGCCCTGTTGACTATGCTCCATATGCTGTCCAAGCTGTCGGCCACGCGGAGGTTTTTCATGCTTTCGGCAACGCTTTTCGCCGCTGAAACGGCGGTATTTTTAAGCTCGTCGTCATAGTCGCCGGCAACGTCGCCGGGTTGAATAACGCCGTCAAAGTACTTGTTCACCATGGCCACGGTACGGTTCACAAGATTGCCGAGGGTGTTGGCAAGGTCGCTGTTGTAACGGCTCATGAACACATCATAGGTGATTGTGCCGTCCTGAGCAAAGGGCATCTCGTGAAGCATATAGTAACGCACCGCGTCCACGCCGAAGCGCCCCACAAGGTCGCTGGCGTAAATCACGTTGCCCCGGCTCTTGCTCATCTTTTCTTCGCCGAAAAGCATCCACGGATGGCCGAACACCTGCTTTGGCAGAGGTTCGCCAAGAGCCATGAGCATGATGGGCCAGTATATGGTGTGAAAACGCAGAATATCCTTGCCGATGATGTGCACGTCCGCAGGCCAATATTTTTTGTAAAGCTCGCCCTTTTCTCCGGTAGTATAGCCGAGAGCGGTTATATAGTTGGAGAGAGCGTCGATCCAAACATATATCACGTGGCCCGGGTCAAATTCCACCGGGATGCCCCATGTAAAGCTGGTGCGGCTCACGCACAAATCCTGGAGGCCGGGTTTAAGGAAATTGTTCACCATTTCCTTTTTCCGGGATTCGGGCTGGATAAAGTCGGGATGCTCCTCAATATACTTTAGCAGCCTGTCCTGGTATTTGCTGAGTTTGAGGAAATACGCCTCCTCGCGGGTGCGCTTGACCTCGCGGCCGCAGTCGGGGCACTTGCCGTCTTTGAGCTGGGTCTCGGTCCAGAAGCTTTCGCAGGGGGTGCAGTACCAGCCCTCGTACTCGCTTTTATAGATATCGCCCTGATCGTAAAGACGTTTGAATATGCCCTGAACGGCCTTCATATGATAGTCGTCGGTGGTGCGTATGAACTTGTCATAGCTGATATTGAGCATCTTTGCGATGTCCTTTATCTCGCCCGCTATCCTGTCCACGTGCTGCTGCGGAGTGATACCGGCGGCGTCGGCAATCTCCTGTATCTTCTGGCCGTGCTCGTCGGTGCCGGTCAGGAAAAACACATCCTTGCCGATAAAGCGATTCCACCGGGCTATGGCGTCGGTGAGCACCAGCTCATAGGTATTGCCTATGTGGGGAGTTTTAGATGTGTAGGCAATAGCGGTGGTAATATAAAATTTTTCTTGCTGAGACATATTTATCATTCCTTATTACTGATTTCTAATTAGGCTTGACCGCCCCGATGAGCTCGTTCACGTCCTCTATGCCGCAGCGGCGCATATAGTCCGTAATGCCGGTTTTGACCTTGAGCGCCGCAAAGGGGTCAGTGAAGTTGGCCGTGCCTACCATTACAAGGCTGGCCCCGGCCAGCATAAACTCTACCGCGTCTTCGCCGTTCATTATGCCGCCCATGCCTATAATGGGTATTTTGACGGCGCGGGCCGTCTGATATACCATGCGGACGGCCACCGGCTTTACTCCCGGGCCGCTGTATCCGCCCATATTATTTGCCAATATGGGCCGCCGGGTGCGAACGTCGATTCTCATGCCAACAAGGGTGTTTATCAGCGAAAGTCCGTCAGCCCCCGCGCTTTCGGCCGCCCGGGCCATTTCGGTTATGTCGGTGACATTGGGGCTGAGCTTCATGACCACCGGCTGACCGGCCTCGTTCTTGACGGCTTTGGTTATAGCCTCCACCATTTTCGGGTCCGTCCCAAAGGCCATGCCGCCGTTTTTGACATTGGGGCAGCTAATATTGACCTCCAGCATATCCACGGCCGTATCTTTTAATGTCCGGGCCATTTCGGCGTAATCCTCCACCGTCGAGCCGGCAATATTTGCAATGACCTTGCAGGTCTTTTCGCTTTTCAGCTTGGGCAGATAAAAGCTCTTAAAGGTCTCGACGCCGGGATTTTGCAGACCCACGCTGTTGAGCATTCCGCCGTAGGTCTCGGCGATGCGCGGAGTAGGATTGCCCTCCCGTTCCTTAAGCGTAAGACCCTTGACGCTGATGCCGCCCAGCTGCGAAATATCATAATACTGGTCGTATTCCAGCCCAAAGCCGTAAGTTCCGGAGGCGGTCAACACCGGATTTTCAAACTC
>CANRHW010000195.1 GCA_947630525.1 uncultured Clostridia bacterium
CGCTCACCCGGAGCCACGGCAATGACTTGCCCCACCTTTACCGCCGAGGGCTCCACAATTGTCTTTTTGCCGTCCTCGTAAACGGAAGCGTGATCGGGGCGCATGCGAATAAGGGCGTTAATGCCGTCGCTGCTCTTGTCGACGGCCTTGTCCTGAATGTATTCTCCCAAACCGTAGAATATCATGACCGCCACGCCCTCGGCAAAATCGCCTATGCAAAATGCCCCGACCGTAGCTACGGTCATGAGCAGGCTTTCGTCAAAGCCGTGACCCCGGAAAAGCCCCTTTACTGCGGCGATGACCACGTCATACCCGGCCACGGCGTAGGCCGCAAAATATATGGGCAGCGTCCAGTGCCATTCCACGTATCTGCCCGTCAGCCACGCCGCCGCAAGCAGAACCAGCGCGATAAGCAGCCGGGGCAGCAGAAATCTGCTTTCGCTTTCCTCTTCGTGACAGTGTTCGCAGCCGCAGCCGCAATGCTCGTGCGCGCTCATATACCGGCCCTCCGTTCATTTATATGATTCATACCTATTTTAATTATATCGCCTATATGCTCGTCGTCTAAGGTGTAGTAGCTCTCCTTGCCGACCTTTGTGGCCTTGACAAGGCGGTTCTGCCTGAGCAGCCGCAGCTGATGGCTGACCCCCGACTGACTGACGCCCACCACGGCCGATATGTCGCAGACGCAAAGCTCGCTGCCGTTCAGAGTTTCAAGTATCTTTATCCTTGTGCTGTCGCCGAAAAGCTTAAAAAACTCGCTGAGCTCGAAAAGCATATCGTCGTCCGGCAGCAGGCTTTTTGCCCGCTGGACCTTATCTTCATGGGCAAGCTCCGCCTCGCACCGGTCAATGTTTTCGTTCATTACAATTCCTCCTTTCAACGTTTGAACAACTGTTCATACGTTCATAGTAGCACATATTCATACATATGTCAATAGAAAAAGAGAAAATTTTTGCATAAAATTTGCAGAAAAAAGCCTTGCATTTTTGTGGAAACAATGATATAATTCTTTCAAAGTGTAAAAATCGGCGGTCACAAAGGGGTGGCGGTCTGTTTTAGCGCGGCCCCGAAGCACAGCGCTGTGCCCGGGGTGATCCGTAAAACATTGTTGTTTTGGGAGGAAATCAGTATGAAAAACCAGTATTTGATCGACCTGCTGGAGCAGGTCAAAAAGCGCAACGCCGGCGAACCTGAGTTCCATCAGGCCGTTGAGGAGGTTCTCGAATCTCTGGAGCCCGTTGTTGAGAAAAACCCAAAGTACATTGAAAGCGGCGTCCTCGCCATGTTGGTGGAGCCCGAGCGCGTCATCAAATTCCGCGTGCCCTGGGTGGACGACAAGGGCAACGTTCAGGTTAACCGCGGCTTCAGAGTTCAGTTTAATTCAGCTATTGGCCCTTACAAGGGCGGTCTCCGTTTCCATCCCTCCGTATACGAAGGTATTATCAAGTTTCTTGGCTTTGAGCAGATATTCAAAAATTCCCTCACCGGCCTTCCCATCGGCGGCGGCAAGGGCGGCAGCGACTTTGACCCCAAGGGTAAGAGCGACGCCGAAGTAATGCGCTTCTGCCAGAGCTTTATGACGGAGCTTTCCAAGCACATTGGCGCCGACACCGACGTGCCCGCCGGCGATATCGGCGTAGGCGGCCGTGAGATCGGCTATATGTTCGGCCAGTACAAGAGACTGCGCAACGAGTTTGTGGGTGTGCTCACCGGCAAGGGCCTTACCTACGGCGGTTCTCTCGCCCGTACCGAGGCTACCGGCTACGGCCTGTGCTATTTCACCGACGAAATGCTCCGCGACAACGGCAAGAGCTTCAATGGCGCCAAGGTAGTTATCAGCGGCAGCGGCAACGTCGCCATCTACGCCACTCAAAAGGCCACCCAGCTGGGCGCCACCGTTATAGCGCTTTCCGACTCCAACGGTTATATCGTTGACGAAAAGGGCATCGACCTCGACGCCGTTAAGGAGATTAAGGAGGTAAAGCGCGGCCGTATCAAGGAATACCTCAACTATCATCCCGAGGCCAAGTATGTTGACGGCGGCTGCGTATGGGAGGTTAAGTGCGACATAGCCCTTCCCTGCGCCACTCAGAACGAGATAAATGAAGACAGCGCCAAAAAGCTTGTTGCCAACGGCTGCTACTGCGTAGCCGAAGGCGCAAATATGCCCTCTACGCCCGAAGCTATTCATGTGTTCCAGCAGAACGGCGTTCTCTTTGGACCCGCCAAGGCTGCCAACGCCGGCGGCGTAGCTACCAGCGCTCTTGAAATGAGCCAGAACTCTCAGCGTTATTCCTGGACCTTTGAAGAGGTTGACGCCAAGCTTAAGGACATTATGGTGAATATTTACCACAATTCCGCCAATGCCGCCAAGGAATACGGTATGCCCGGCAACATCGTGGCCGGCGCGAACATCGCCGGTTTCCTGAAAGTGGCAAATTCCATGCTGGCATACGGCGTTTGCTAAGAGTGGCCGTAAAAAAATGGCGCAGACCGTTCAAGTGCCAAAAGCATTTATATAATATTTGGGCGGTAAGTAATTGTTCAGCAAAAATAAAATACTAAATTAATGTAGAAAATTCGCTCTAACGAGCGAATTTTCTCATTTTATGCCCTTGAACTACGAACGAAAATCACCCTCGGCGGCGTCGGGGCAAAGCCCGTCTTTGCTCCGACACTTTTTCCTAAGAAAAAGGTTGTCGCACGAGGGCTTGCCCCTCCTTTTTTCGCAAAAGGTCACGCTGCGCTCCGGCTATTCGGGCGGTTAAGCCGCCCT
>CANRHW010000196.1 GCA_947630525.1 uncultured Clostridia bacterium
ACGTCGTCGCCAAACATTGAGCGTATCTCGTCATAGCCGTACTTGGTGTCTTCTATCACATCGTGGAGCAGGCCGGCCATTACGGTTTCGCCGTCCATGCCCATTTCCGCCAATATCTGGGCCACCGCCAGGGGGTGTATATAGTAAGGCTCGCCGGAAAGGCGCACCTGGTCTGCGTGAGCGTCTCTGCAAAGTTCATATGCCTTGCGGACATTTTCTTCGGTTTCAGGAGAAAGCTTGCCGTGACTGTCCATTACTTCTATCAGTTTTTCAAAGCTCGCATCCTCATATTTCACTAAAATCAACTCCAGTTCAAAACGACCTAAACCGCATATAACTAAATTAGGCAATGGGTAATAAGGGGTTACATTAGGGCGCCTATATGTCCAGGCTCTCTTTTATCCGTATGTATTCGGGGCTGGAATCAAGGTTCACCTTTCGTCCGGCCTCGCCCGGCAGCAGCTCCACCTTGACCATATCGCCCAGCGCGCCGAGCCTTATTATGCCCACGTCGTCAAACACATTGAGTGCGCCCATGAGCTTTTCACGCTTTATTCGGCGGCGCATGACAACGGATATGTCGTTGGCCAGGGCGGCGGCCTCTATCCGTATAGGGCTGCGCCGGCGCTTCAGATACCGGTATATGTCGGCAAAATCCTCTCGCGACGGCAAAATGTCTCCCGGGCGGAGGCGGCTGAGCCTCATATCCGCCAACACTAACTGGACCCGTTCGGTTCCGTTATAATAATTTATGTTCATTTCCCCGGCCAAGTCCACCACGTCGCCCACGCCGTATTCCTCGGCCAGCGAGCCCATGCCGAATGCGATGGCCTCCACCCGCTGACCGTCCTTTTCGCAAAGCAAACGGCAATGCTTGCCGCCCGACAAGGTACGGATATCCGTCACCCGCATTTCGTTCAGAGCAAAGACCGGGGTTTTGTTGCCGGCCCCATAGGGGCAAAGTATTTCGGTTTTGCGAACGGTGTCAAGACTCATGTCGGCGGCCTCTATCCCGGCGTCGATATAGAGTCTGGGCACAGGCTCGCGCTCAAAGACCTCGTCCGCATAGGCGTTAAGCCTGCGGTCCAGCTCGGGTATATTTTCCTCCGCTATGCTGAAGCCTGCCGCATAGGCGTGGCCGCCGAATTTTTCGAGTATATCTCCGCAGCGGCTCAGCGCGTCAAAAAGATTGAACCCCTCCACGCTGCGGCCGCTGCTCTTGCAGCGTCCGTCCTCAACGGATATAAGTATGCAGGTTTTATTGAATTTATCACAAATGCGGGAGGCCACCACGCCGATTATTCCGTGGTGCCAGCCCCTCTTCGCAAGGATTATGACTTTTTTGCCGAAACAGTCCTGTCGGTTTATCATTTCCACGGCTTCGGCAAAAATGACGCCCTCCACCAGTTGGCGGCGGTGGTTTTCCTCATCAAGATAGGCGGAAAGCCGTGCGGCCTCGGCCTTTTCCTCGGTGAGCAGAAGCTCGACGCCGGTCATCGCGCTGCTCATGCGCCCGGCGGCGTTCAGCCGCGGAGCCACGGAATAGCTGACCACGGCGCTGCTGTTCCACTTGGAGCCCACGCCCACAATATCCATAACCGCGCCCAGCCCCGGGTTGGGATCGGTATTCATCTTTTTTATGCCGTAGTCAACGATGGCTCGGTTTTCGTCGGTAAGCGACACCACGTCGGCAATGGTGCCAAGGGCAACGAGGTCGCCGTAGCTGCTCAGCACGGCCTCATATCCCCCGTCCAAGGCGCATACCAGCTTGAAAGCCACTCCCACGCCGGCCAGTTCCTTAAAGGGATATTCACAGTCGGGCCGCTTGGGGTTGACCACCGCCACTGCGCCGGGCAGGGCCTCCTTACATTCGTGGTGATCAGTTATTATCATGTCGAGGCCCAGCGTTTTGGCAAACTCCGCCTCTCCCACGGCGGTGATGCCCGTATCTACGGTGATCACCAGCCTTGTGCCCGAAGCGGCAATTTTTTCAAGCGCCCCGCAGTTAATGCCGTAGCCTTCGCTCTGGCGGTCGGGGATATATGCGTCCGCCGTCACGCCGCGCTCCCGCAGATACCTGACCATCAGGGCCGTGGAGGTAATGCCGTCAACGTCGTAATCTCCGTATATCGTGATTTTTTCGCCGTTTTCTATGGCCCCGCGAACGCGGGCAACCGCCTTGTCCATATCGGTCATGGCCATAGGGTCATGGAGGCAGTCGGTCGACTTGGCCAAGAACCGCCGGGCTGCCTCAACCGTATCCAGCCCCCTGTTGACCATTACCCGCGCCACCGGTGCGGGCAGATCAAAGGCCTCGCAAATCCGGCGCACCGCCGGGCTGTCTGTCTTTGTTTTGGGATATATCCATTCCTTAGCCGTCATGCCTCCACCTCGCTTTCACGCAGATATACCAATAGATAGTATTATTATAGCACAAATCCACCTGTTATTCAATATTTTTTAAGAAAAAAGTTGCGGCCAACGAAGCCGTTTTGCAAACAAAAAAGCGCCGGAGCAAAGACGAACTTTGCTCCGGCGCAGTGGTGGACTGTTAAATAGGATATGTGAACCTTTAGGGATAGCTGTAATAAACAATGTGCTAATCTGTGAATTTGTTTTACGGGAAATTGCCTAATGATATAGGTGTGAATTTTGCACCATCGGTTTTTCTTTTTGCGTTTTATTATAATAAATAGCCATTTCTCGTCACCTCCCAAAAAGGTCAAAACTACGGAGGTAAG
>CANRHW010000197.1 GCA_947630525.1 uncultured Clostridia bacterium
TACGAGGCCGCGGAGGATGGCAACAACGTTATACTTACTATCGACAAGACCATACAGCAGATAACCGAAAACCACCTTAAAACGGCCTATGACGAGAATAAGCTCAACAACGGCGCGGCTTCAATCGTGATGAATCCTAAGACCGGGGAGATTTACGCCATGGCGGTAACGCCCGGCTATGACCCCACCAACTACAGCGAGATAACCGACCCGACCCTGCTGGCCCAGGTCGACGAGCTCCTTGCCGACAGCAAGGCCGAATACGCCGCCGCTCAGCACCGCATTGAGATTGGCGAGCCGGAAAAGGGCGACGAGGACGTCAAGGAAATGACCTATGACGAGGCCTACGGCCAAATACTGTTAAAAATGCGGCGCAACAAGGCGGTCGTCGATTCCTACGAGCCCGGTTCCACCTTTAAAACGGTGGTTGCCGCCGCCGCTTTGGAGGAAGACGTAGTCAAGCTGGACGACACCTTTGTCTGCACCGGCTCAAAAATCGTTAAGGACAGAGAAATACACTGCTCAAAAATAGAGGGCCACGGCCCCGAGACCTTTGTGGACGGAATAAAAAATTCCTGCAACCCGGTGTTCATGGAGGTTGGCGCCCGGCTTGGCGCCGCAAAATTTGACAAGTACTTCCGAGCCTTCGGACTGACGGAAAAAACGGGCTTCCTCATCCCCGGCGAGACCGAGGGCCAGCATCACAGTCTGGACCAGCTTGGCCCGGTTGAGCTTGCGACAAGCTCCTTTGGCCAGACCTTTACCGTTACGCCCCTACAGATGATAAGGGCGGTCAGCGCCGTGGTCAACGGCGGCTACCTGATGGAGCCCCATATCGTCAAGGCCTATACCGACAGCGAGGGCAACATTACCGAGACTGTCGACCCGGTCACGGTTCGCAGGGTCATATCTCAGGAAACCAGCGACACCATGCGCGACATATTGGAAAAGGTCGTTTCCGAGGGCGGCGGCAACGCGGCTTACGTCAAGGGCTACCGCATCGGCGGCAAGACCGGCACCAGTGAAAAGTACCCCCGCGGCAACAATCTGTATGTGGCGTCGTTCGTGGGCTTCGCCCCGGCGGACGACCCGGAGATAGTCTGTCTGGTCATTCTCGACGAGCCGATGAACGGCGTGCACTACGGCGGAACCATTGCCGCTCCCGTGGCCGGCGCCATAATTGCCGACACTCTCCAGTACATGGGCTATGAACCCCAGTACAGCGACGACGACGAGGAGGCCGTCCGCATACCTGTGCCCAACATGGTCGGCAAGGGCATAACCGAGGCTCAGGATGAGCTGATAGACATCGGCCTGCACCCCTCCGTAAAGGGCGAGGGCGGCGCTGTCGTAAGGCAGATACCGGCCGAAGGCACCAATCTGCACAGCGGCAGTATTGTAATACTCTACACCGAAGAAGAAGCGGCCGCCGAGGTCAAGGTGCCGTCCTTAAAGGGCATGACCTACAGCGAGGCGAAGGCCGCCCTTAAAGAGGCCGGGCTAAGCCTGGAGGTCAGCAGCGGCCAGGCGGACGACGCCTATATTGCCGACAGTCAAAGCCCCACGGCGGATTCCATGGTGACGAACGGCTCTACGGTTTATGTAGACTTCGTACATGACGAATAAAGGCAATACCCAAGATGAGGGGTTTGATAAACTAAAGGCAATGCCGCGCGAAGCTCGCTTGCGGTATTACCTAAAATATTTGTGCTACGCGTAGCTGCGGAATGGAGATTATATGAGGCTTTCTGAACTTTTCGGAATGCTGAAGATAAACGCCGCTCTTCCCGACGAAGACATAAGCGGTGTGACCTGTTCTACAGATAAAGTGAAAAAAGGCAGCGTTTACTTTGCCCTAAAGGGCAGCCGTGCCGACGGCCACGACTTTGCGGCCCTGGCCCTGCAAAAGGGCGCTGCGGCGGTAATAGGTGAGAGCGAAACGGGCGAGGATCGGCGCTACCCGGTAGAGAACGCCCGCCGCGCCTACGCCGCCGCGGCCGCCGCATATTACGGCTTCCCCTCGCAAAGACTGCGCCTTTGCGGAGTGACGGGCACAAACGGTAAAACGACCGTGACAAACATGATACGCTCCGCGGCGGTAGCCGCGGGGCTGGGCTGCGGCCTTGTGGGCACGGTCGAGACGGTGGCCGCCGGCCGTCACCGCACCGCCGAGCGCACCACTCCCGCCCCGGAGGAGCTCCACCGCCTTTTCAGCGAAATGGCGGATGGGGGCGACCGCCTTTGCGCCATGGAGGTTTCCAGCCACGCTTTGGCCGAGGACCGAGTTTGGGGCCTTAATTATGACGTGGGCGTGTTTACCAATCTTACGCAGGATCATCTGGACTACCATGGTACAATGGAGAATTACGCCGCCGCCAAGAGTATCCTTATGGAACGCAGCCGTCTTTCGGTCATAAACGCCGACGACCCGTGGGCGGAGTACTTTTTGAGCCATGCCGGCGGGGCCGCTACGTATGGCGTAAAGTCCGGAAATTTCCGGGCGGAAAATATAAGCTGCTCCCCCGAGGGAGTGAGCTTTACCTGCCCCATAGGCCGGGTCGAGCTTCCGCCGGGGGGCATGTTCAGCGTGTATAACGGGTTGGCCGCCGTGAGGGCCGCTCTTGGCCTGAATATTCCTGAAAAGAGCATACTTATGGGAATGAACCTGTTCCGTGGCGTACCCGGGCGTATGGAGCTTTTAGCTACTAAGGG
>CANRHW010000198.1 GCA_947630525.1 uncultured Clostridia bacterium
CTTTCCCCATAGTAAATAGGGTTTGTCAGTAGTCTGACGGACGCGCGGCGTCCGTTTTTGCATTTCATAAAATACTCATAATTTGGGCCTTTTTGCTTGAACCACGCGCCTTTTAAAGCGTTTCAGCCCAATAATTCGTCCACGCACATATCGGCCAGCTCCCGGGCGTATTCCTCGCAGTAGCCCTGACTGGTAACGCTCAGTCCGCCGTTTTCACCGGGAAGTATGAGCACCCAGCCCCGGTCAAAGCTGAGCTTTATGCCGTCGGTCAGGTCGGGGCCCTGATCCTTGTGCAGGCCGTAAAGCCGCTCCATAGCTTCGGCGGCCTCACGGCAGTCTACCCCGGTGTGAACCATGTGAGTCTCGGGCAGGCGGCTCAGCAGCTCGGTCAAGGTTGCGTTTTCGCTCTTCATGAAATCCATGAGCTTTATCATGGCGCCCACGGCGTCAAAGCGATAAATAAACTGCTCCATAAGGGCCGGATCGGAGCTTTTTGTCAGCTCCCGCATTAGGACTTGGGGAGAATTTTTGGTTCGCACGACCCGCGCTCCGCTGCGGGCGGCCAGCTCCTCCACCCCCGAGGGGGCCGAAACGGGCGCGTATATACAAGCCCCCTCGTGAGTGGCCGTCACGGCCATAACGGTCAGCAGGGTATAACGGTCCCTGTCCACGACCTTGCCGCCGCCGTCGATGAGGGTAAGCTCCTGGCAGGAGGGGTCTATCACCGCCGCCAGGTCGGTTTCGCGCTCCGCCGCCATTTTTGCAACTTCCCGCGGGTCCGCCTCGTTTGTGGTCTCGACCTGACAGTTAAGGTCGTTGCCGGCGCTGACGAGCAGCCTTTCGGCCCAGGGAGAGCCGCCGCCGATGAGGAGCTTGTAGCCTAAGCTCTGCTTTTTTGTGGAATTTATCAGGTTTTTCAAATAAAATAGCTTGTATTCAAAAAGGTATTCCGCCTCATGAATGCTGTCGCCGCCGCTGCGGGAAAAGTCCTCCCTCTCAAAGCTGCTTTTGAGGGCCTGCATAAATTCCGGCTCCGGGTCCGCGCCGCCCGAACCTATAACGCGTATTTCGCCGTAGTCCGTGCCGCCCCGGCTGTAAACGTTGACCGAAACTCCGGCCCCCAGCCGGTGAAAGCGGACGCCGCTGCGGCTCACGGGCAGGGGCTGCTCTCCAAAGTCGAAAAGCCGCGCCCCGGTGGAAAGCACGCCGCCCACAAAGGCGGATTTCAGCATGGCCGCCGCCGGACTGCCGCTGTCCGCTGCCGAAAGCCTATCACAGCCCGGCATGGTGCCCATTGCCGCGCCCAGTCGGGTCATGGTCTCGGGGGTAATGTCGATGCCAAGCTCGCCGAAAAGGCCCGTGGGCGTCCAGATGCGCTGGCCGCCGGTGTTGCCCCAGACAAGATTGTTGCGCAGCACCTTGTCCGGCGGGAGCTCCTTTTGGGGCCAAACCCGGACGCCGGGCTTGACGGCGCAGTTTTCTCCTATGACGCTGCGGCGGCCTATGACGGCCTGCTCATATACGGCGCTGCCCTTGCCCAGCACCGCGCCTTCGTCTATGACCGCGCCCCGGAGCTGGGCGTTTTCCTCAAGACGGCACCCGTCCAGCACCACCGCCCGCTTGACGCCCGCGCCGCCGCGCACCGTAACTCCCCGGCCAATTACGCTGTATGGCTCCAGCCGCGCGCCGCGCATAATGCGGCTGCCGCGGCCCACATATACCGGCGGCCGCAGCAGCGCTCCCTGCTCGACCACGGCGCCCTCCTCCAGATATACGCCGGGACTTTGGGCGCCGGGCAGCGGAAAGGGCAGCTTGCCGTCCAATATGTCCGCGTGTATGCGGCGGTATGCGCTGAGGTCGCCGATGTCCAGACTGTAGCCGGGCAGGCTCAGGCCGAATATCCCTTTCGGATGAGCGAGCAGCGCCGGCAGCAGATCCCGCGCCAAATCCGCCGGGCCGTCGGGTATGAAGGGCAGCAGCTCCGGCGAGAACACGTATGCCCCCGTGAAAACTTGGCCCGACCCCGCCAAGCCCCAGTCCGGGTTCTCGGCTATGCGGGATATGCGGCCGTCCTCACCGACCGTCACCGCGCCGAAGCCCCCCTCCGCCGCGCCGGATAGCGCCGCGGTGGCCAATGGCCGCCGTTCCTGGTGAAAACGGATAAGGGCGTTCAAGTCCATGCTCGTGATAAGGCTGCCGCTCATTACAATAAAATCTCCGTCACCCAAAAATCCGGCTGCGCCGCGCACCGCGCCGGCCGTACCAAGGGGCGTTTTTTCGGTAAAATAGCTGAGCCGGACTCCCGATATGCCGCCGCGGCCGAAATTTTCTTTCACGGCGGCGGGCATGTAACCCAAGGCAAGGCCTATATCGGTGATGCCGGCGTCTTTTAGCTGCTCCACGCACCGTTCGAGCACGGTGCGGCCCATAATCGGCAGCATGGGCTTGGGCCTGTCGCAGGTCAGCGGCCGCAGCCGGGTGCCCTCGCCCCCGGCAAGTATCAATGCTTTCAATGGAAATACCCCCAAGTAAATTTTAGATTATTTTCTGCCCGTGACAAAAAATTTATTCAAAACTTTAAAAAAACCTATTGACAATCACGTGACCATGTGATATAATCAAATTACAATTTGAAAGGGTGATTTGATGT
>CANRHW010000199.1 GCA_947630525.1 uncultured Clostridia bacterium
GACGCCCAGCGGGCAAATGGTCAATTCAATTATAATACAAAACGATTTTACAGATGAAGATGATCCATCCGTAAAACCGCTGGACTACAAGTCCGTAAAGCCCGACGATATCCCGGCCATTGTCCGCGAGGCCGGCGTTGTCGGCATGGGAGGAGCGACCTTCCCCACCCATGTGAAGCTCAGTCCCGCGCCGGACAAAAAAATAGATACAGTTATCGTCAACGGGGCCGAATGTGAACCGTACCTGACCAGCGACCACAGGGTTATGCTCGAAACTCCCGAGGAGCTCATACTCGGGCTTAAGATAATCCTTTACCGCTTTGGCATAACGAACGGCCACATAGCCATTGAGGACAATAAGCCGGACGCCATAGAGCTGCTGACTGAGAAATGCGCCAGCGAGGGAATAACGGTGGATACGCTTAAGAAAAAATACCCTCAGGGCGGCGAAAAGCAGCTCATATACGCCGTGACAAAGCGCAGGGTCCCGCTGGGCGGACTGCCGGCCGACGTCGGAGTTGTTGTGGTCAATGTGGACACCTGCACCGCTATTGCCAGACGCTTTATGTACGGCACGCCCCTTATTCGCAGAATTGTTACCCTCGTGGGCGGGGCGGTGACCGACCCCCGGAATTACCGGGTGCGCATCGGCACGCCGGTGGATTTTATAATCGAGAGAAACGGCGGGTTCCGCGAGGAGCCGAAAAAAGTTATAATGGGCGGCCCCATGATGGGTCAGGCCCAGTTCAGGCTTGACGTGCCGATAATAAAGGGCAGCAGCGCTATTCTCTGTCTCACCGAAAAGGAGACCGAGCTCCCCGAAGAGGGGCCCTGTTTCCGCTGCGGCAGGTGCGTGGCCCACTGCCCCATGGGGCTTATGCCACTGTACATATCCCAGTTCAGCCGCCTTGGTGACTACGAGAGCTGTGAAAAGTACAACATCACTGCCTGCATCGAATGTGGCTGCTGTAGCTTTGAATGTCCCGCCAAGCGTCACCTCGTTCAGGATATACGCCGCGGCAAGCAGGAGGTCATGGGCATTATTCGCGCCCGTCAGGCCGCGCAAAAGGAGGGGAAATAAATGGAAAACCGTCTTACAGTATCATCAACGCCTCACATACGGGGACGGGAAACCATAAGCGACACCATGCTGGACGTTATTCTGGCCCTTATGCCGGCGGCCTTTGCCGCGGTCTACTTTTTCGGCCAGCGGGCGTTAGCGGTTATTTTGGTGTCGGTGGTGAGCTGCGTGGGGTTCGAGGCCCTGTACGAGCTTGTTGCTAAAAAGAAGCTGACCATAAATGACTACAGCGCCGTGGTAACCGGCATGCTGCTGGCCTATACCCTGCCTGTTACGACGCCTTATCCCATGATAATCATTGGCGCTTTTGTAGCTATTGTGATAACAAAGCAGCTTTTCGGCGGCCTTGGTCAGAACTTTATGAACCCCGCCCTTATCGGCCGCGCTTTTTTGCTGGCGGCCTTTCCGACCCATATCACGACTTGGGCCGTGGGCAGAGTGGGAATATTCGACGCCGACGCCGTCACTGCGGCGACACCCCTTTCCACTGAATTTGAGGGTGAAATGCCCAGCCTGCTCAACGCCTTTCTCGGCAGGATGAACGACGGCAGCGCCATGGGCGGCAGCCTTGGCGAGACCTGCGCGGCGGCCCTTATCCTTGGCGGCATTTACCTGCTCGTGCGGAGAGTCATTAATCTTCGCATACCGCTGGCATACATAATAACCGTCGGACTTATGAGCTTTATCCCCGGCAAAAATCCCGCCTTTCAGGGCCAACCGCTGCTGGCGGTACTCAGCGGCGGCGTAATGCTGGGCGCAATATTCATGGCAACGGATTACGCCACCTCCCCCACCACCCGCTGGGGCCAGATTATCTACGGCGTTGGCTGCGGAGCCATAACGGGAGTTATCCGCCTCTTTGGCGGCTACCCGGAGGGCGTTACATACGCAATACTGCTGATGAACGTGCTGACCCCTCTCCTTGACAGATGGACCAGACCCAGAGTATTCGGCGCGGTAAAGGAGGCTAAAGCGAAATGAAAGATTTTATAAGACTGGCTGGCACCCTTTGCGCCATAACCTTTATCGCGGCGGCGCTGCTCGGCGGAGTGAACAGTCTGACGGAGGGCAGAATTGCCGAGGCTAAAGAAGAAAAGCGCCAAAGCGCCATGAAGGCCCTGCTTCCCCAAGCTGAAAGCTTTGAGGTATTCAACGGCAACGGGGACATATTTATGGGTTCTGACGGAGACGGCTCCGCCGTGGGCTTTTGCGTTAACTCGGTGTCCTCCGGCTACGGCGGAGACATTGAAATGATGGTCGGCATCGACGCTTCGGACGGCTTCAAACTTTCGGGAATAGAGATATTGTCCAACAGCGAGACCGCGGGCCTTGGCGCCAACTGTACCCGGGAGGATTTTAAGGCCCAGTTTGCCGGGCTGACAGCGCCGCTCACCGTAGTTAAAGGCGGCGGAACGGCTGGGGCGGATCAGATAAACGCCCTCACAGGAGCGACCATAACGTCAAGGGCGGTCGTTACGGGCGTAAATTCCGCCTTTGACCGGCTCGACACGGCCCTGGCCGAATACATTGAACAGCAGG
>CANRHW010000200.1 GCA_947630525.1 uncultured Clostridia bacterium
ATGATATGGTGGCGTCTATGAAGATAAACCGTGATAATATGTACAAAGGGGCCAACGGCGGCTTTACCAACGCCACCGACGTGGCCGACTACCTGGTGAAAAAGGGCGTGCCCTTCCGCGACGCCCACGCGATAGTGGGCCATATGGTGCTTGCGGCGGAAAAAAAGGGCGTCGGCATAGACGAACTCAGCCTGGAGGAGCTGCGGGAGTGCAGCCCGATAATAGACGGGGATATATATGGCGAGATAAGTATGGAAACCTGCGTCGGCGGCCGCACCGTCATTGGCGGGCCCGCGCCCTCCGCTGTGGAAAAGTCCATAAAAGCCGCCAGGGAAACTCTTGTAAAGCTGAAATAAAACGGACCTGCCCGGCATAAAATGGTAATAACCATTTTGTGAGGGGGCCTGTGTGATGAAACGGCTTACGGCGGCTCTGTTGATATTGTATTTTTTACTTACGCCGGGCGCGGCCCGGGCGTTGGAACCCGACGGGCTGTCCGCTCGCAGCGCGGTGCTCATGGACGCGGCCTCCGGCCGGCTGCTGTTCGAGAAAAACGGCTTTGAACGGCTGCCCATGGCAAGTACCACAAAGATAATGACGGCCATACTTGTAATAGAAAACTGCTCCATGGGCGACACTGTTACCGTCAGCCCCGTGGCGTCCGGCGTGGAGGGCTCGTCTCTTTGGCTGGAGATAGGGGAGGAGCTAACAGTCGGGCAGCTGCTGCTGGGCCTTATGCTCAAAAGCGGCAACGATGCGGCGGTGGCTCTGGCGGAACACACCGCCGGCAGCGTGGACGCCTTTGTGGCTATGATGAATAAAAGGGCCGCCGAACTGGGTATGTTCAACACTCATTTTGAAACTCCCAACGGCCTCGACGGCGACGCTCATTATACTACCGCTCGGGATATGGCCGTTATGGCGCGTCATGCTCTGACCCTACCCAAGTTCCGCGAAATAGCGGCGACAAAGACTGCCTCCATACCGTGGCGGGGCAGGGAATGGGATCGCTCGCTTAAAAACCACAACAAGCTGCTTTGGCAGTATGAGGGCTGCACGGGTATAAAAACAGGATTTACAAAAAAGGCCGGCCGGTGTCTGGTCTCCTCCGCAGTGCGCGACGGTCGGGAGCTGATAGCGGTCACCCTCAATGCTCCCGACGACTGGAACGACCACGCCAAAATGCTGGATCACGGCTTTGAGGATTTTGAGACCGCCGTTCTTGCCAAAGAGGGTCAGATTTGGGACCGAATAACGCTGGACAGTGAGGAGATAGGGCTTGTGTGCGCCGAGGATTTTGCCGTATCACTGCCCCTTGGCCGCGGCGCGGACGTGGAATACAGCTTTGAGCCAGGCGACATGAGCCTGCCCATAATCAAGGGCCGGCCGCTGGCCAGGCTATATATGTCGTGGGAGGGCGACCTCCTGGGAGAAGTTGACCTTTTGGCCGACAGAGATGTGTACGAAAAAGAAAATTTTTTTGATAAACTTATGAAAATTTTTAAGGGACTGATGTAAGTGCGTTTGCAAAAATATATAGCCCTTTGCGGAGTGGCGTCGCGCAGGGCCGCGGAGCGGCTTATCGAGAGCGGGCGCGTCACGGTGAACGGCGACCTTGTGGATTACATGGGCTGCGAAGTGGACGAGAACGCCGATGAAGTCACGGTCGACGGCAAGGTGATAAGGCCGGAAAAGCGGCTTTACTATATAGCGCTCAATAAACCGAAGAATTATGTTACTACAGTCAGCGACGATTTGGGCCGGCCTACGGTGATGGAGCTTGTGGGCGATATCGACGCCAGAATTTATCCCGTTGGCAGGCTGGACTTCGACACCTCCGGCTTGCTCATCATGACCAATGACGGCGGCTTTGCTAACGCCGTCACTCACCCAAGCCGCAAGGTGGACAAGGTCTATATAGCGCGGATAAACCGCCAGCTTGAAAAGGACGAGCTTATGCGGCTCAAACGCGGCGTGGAGATAGACGGCCGCGTGACGGCTCCCGCCGGAGCGGAAGCTCTCAGAGGGAAGGTCCCCGAGGTAAAAATCACGATACACGAGGGCCGCAACCGGCAGGTTCGCAAAATGCTGGAGGCCGTAGGAGTAGAAGTGCTCGGCCTCAAACGCATTGCCGTGGGCGGCGTGACCCTTGGCAATCTGCCCGAGGGCAAGTGGCGGCGGCTGAGCGACGCTGAGATAAATAAGCTGAAAGGCAGTGGAAAAAAGTGATTAAGGTCGTTATTTTTGAAGATAAGCGCGTAATAAGCTCCATATACCCCGACCCGGCGGACAGCGTGCGCGTGGCCTGGGCTCAGGAAGGCCCCGACTGCAAAGGCTGGTGCGTTTTTAAGGAGACCGGCGAACTGCTCTATGTGGTCGATAAGGACGATGTTTTTGAGCTGCTTATAAGGTCCGCCCTCAACCATCTGGATATTAACGGCGTGGGCCGGAGCTTTTGCAAAAATGAGGCCATGTATCCCGGTCTGTACCTGCTGGGCTTCAAGGACGCCAATGACGGACTTGAGGCGGACATAAAAGAATTTTTCAAGCCCTGCGGCGGCTGCGCACATTAACAAAAAATCC
>CANRHW010000201.1 GCA_947630525.1 uncultured Clostridia bacterium
ACAAACAACAAAGTTGTTTGTGGGAAAAGGAGGAGCAAGGGCACGTGCTCACGGGTTTTTGCAAGGAAACCCGTAGCGCAGTCGCCCTTTGCGACGACGCCGGTCTGCGCCATTTTTTTACAGCCCCGGCGGGGCAAAGCCGCCCACATTGCCGTTCACAACGGCGGTAAAAGCCCGCGTTTTGAAGCCCGGATTTTCTTTTTCCAGCCGGGCTACGAGGTCCTTTATGTATTGGCGCTTAGTATTGCCGTCGGCGGGGCAGGCATTTTTGACAATGGGCAGCCCGAGCCGGGCGGCAAGACCGGCGGAATATCTTTCCGGCATGTAAATCATTGGCCGTATAAGGGTTATTCCCTTGCGGTCAAGGTAGGACACCGGTGAAAAACAGCCCACCCGCCCCTCGAATATCAGGCTCATGAGAAAGGTGTCGATAACGTCGTCATTGTGGTGACCAAGGGCAACGGTGCGGCTGCCCAGCTCCAGCGCCGCGTCGTGCAGCGCCCCGCGGCGCAGCTTGGCGCAGAGAGAGCAGGGGTTGGTCTCCTTGCGGATATCGAATACTATTTCCCTTATGTCGGTCTTTTTCACGTGATATTCCACGCCTATGTCTTCGCAGAGCCGGGCGATGGGGCCGTAGTCCATGCCCTCATAGCCCAAATCCAGCGTTACCGCCGAAAGCCTGAAAGGCTTGGGATAGAATTGCCGCAGCCTGGCAAGCGCCGCAAGCAGCACAAGACTGTCCTTGCCGCCGGAAACTCCAACGGTCACGTGGTCGTTTTCCTTTATCATATGATAGGTGTCCACTGCCCGGCGGACATAGCTAAGGGCCTTTTGCACGGTTATCTTCCTTTGTTACCTTATTTATTCTTCTTTTGCGGGCGGCTTTTCACCGGCGTTTTCCTTGTCGGCGTTATTTTCGCCGGGGCGGGATTTTTTCTTTTTGCTTATGACCACGAAAACCACCGCCGCAGCGACTATTGCCGCCGCCGCTATCCAGGGGAGAGGGGTGCCCTTTCTTACGGCCTTGTCCTCAGCGCCGGTTCCATTCTTGCCGGAACCGTTCCCGGCTGCTTTTGCCTGAGGCAGGTCGGCGAACAGCTGGCTTGAAGTGAGGCTCATTTCAACGGTGTCGCCGCCGCTGCCGCTACATAGCTGCTGCCAGTCTCATCGCCGCCGGAAAAATCCTCGGCCTTTTCCGGCAGTATGACGGTCAGGCTGCCGCCGAAAGTGTCAGAGCCGCTTACCACTTCCTCCGCGCCAAAGGCCGCCGCGTCAAGAGTGCCGCTGAGCTTCAGGCGGCCGTCCTCGTACCTTATCCAGACGCCCTCGCCCTCGGACTGCCTAAAGGCCGGCACAAAGCCTATGCCCTGCCAGGCGTCCTTGGAAGTGAGCTCGTCGATATCCGCAAAATCCCGTTCCACGGTTATGGTGACCTGCTCATCGTTCTCGGTTTCGGTGTAGGGGACGCCGCTCTGATCCAAAGAGCCGGTTATAAGGGACTTTGCCTGTTCCATAGCGCCGTCGTCGGCCACGCCGGCCTTAACTATGCCGTAGTTCATAACGGCCTTAAAGCTGCCGTCGCCGTTGACCGTTAAGGTCATGTCGCTCCTGCCGCAGCCGGCAAGGATCAACGCCCCGAGGCTCACGGCGATAAAAAGCAGTTTTTTAAATTTTTTCATTTCACACACCGTCTTTCCGTAATGGCGTACATATCCGCTCAGATGAACATTGGGTTGTCGTCCTCAATGCCGGAGTGGTTGAACACAAAGCATACAATGGCCGTACACATGGCGATTATGGCCG
Organism: uncultured Clostridia bacterium; assembly: GCA_947630525.1. Taxonomy (GTDB): domain Bacteria; phylum Bacillota; class Clostridia; order UMGS1883; family UMGS1883; genus JAFLUQ01. The sequence continues at coordinate 1,804 of CANRHW010000201.1, forward strand.
CGATGAAGAGGAATATCTTGATTTTGTTTTTCATGATAAAAGCTCCTTTTTTATTTGGCTTGTTTTATTGAAAGGGATATCCTTTTTGTTTTAGGGTCCACCAACAATATCTTTACCTTGACTATGTCGCCCACGCTGAGCACGTCGGTAGGGTGCTTTATATAGCGGTCGGCAATTTGCGATATGTGTACCAATCCGTCCTGGTGCACCCCTATGTCCACAAAGGCACCAAAGTCGATAACATTGCGGACGGTACCGTCAAGTATCATACCTTCTTTCAGGTCTTCGAGCGACATCGCTCCGCTGCGGAGCAAAGGCTTGGGCAGCTCGTCCCGGGGGTCGCGGCCCGGCTTTTGCAGCGCCGAGATTATGTCGTTCAGGGTGGGCGCGCCGACGCCCAGCTTTTCCAGCAGCTCGCTACGGTCAAGGACGGCCGCCCTTTTCGCTATGTCGCCGAAAGCCCCGGTTTTCTTTTCCGCATCGGTATAGCCGCAGCGGTCGATAAGCTCTCTGGCGGCGGCGTAGCTTTCCGGGTGGACGGAGGTGTTGTCCAAAAACTCCCTGCCTCCGCTGATGCGCATGAAGCCCGCGCACTGGACAAAGGCCTTGCTGCCGAGCTTGGGCACCTTCAAAAGCTCTTTGCGCCCGTTAAAGCTGCCGTTGGCCTCCCTGTAGTCCACTATATTTTTCGCCACGGCGGAGCTTATGCCCGAAACATAGCTGAGCAGCGGAGCCGACGCGGTGTTCAAATCCACGCCGACGCTGTT
>CANRHW010000202.1 GCA_947630525.1 uncultured Clostridia bacterium
TTAAAGCTGCAAAATTTCCCTCATGCTGTGTTAAAAATGCTCGGAAGGCGTCAGCCTTCCTGCGCTTTTTGCCTTGCCTGAAAAAAATTTCGCTCGCTTTAAACTCCTTTGGACCGTGCGGGTGGATATTTTTTCGTAGGCAAGGAAAAGGTTCCTCGGAATACTGACGTATTCCGAGCGGTTCTTTGACGTAGACTACGGGAAAATACACCCCGCACGGCGCACGGGGTTCGGCTCTCCTGTGCTATGTGAAATATTATGACATCGGAAGTGTTGATATGGAAGCCTATGAAATTTTCCGCGACCTGGCCATAATAATTCTGGCGGCCAAGGTTTTTGGCGTTATAGCGGCGCGTTTCAGAGCGCCCCAGGTCGTGGGCATGATAGTGGCCGGCATAGTTATCGGCCCAAGCGTCCTTGGCTGGGTGCAGCAAAGCGACTTTCTCATGCAGATGGCCGAGATCGGCGTTATGCTGCTGATGTTTGTGGCCGGTCTGGACACGGACCTTAAAGAACTGATAAAGACCGGGCCGGCGGCTTTTGCCGTGGCCTGCGCCGGCGTGTTTGTGCCGCTGGTGGGGGGCTACGTGCTCTACAGCTGTATGTACGGCTTTTCGCCCATCGGCAGCCTTGATTTTTACAAGGCGGTGTTCATCGGCGTGATAATGACGGCCACCTCGGTTTCAATAACGGTTCAGGCCCTGATGGAAATGGGCCGCCTAAAGACCCGCGTCGGCACCCTCATACTCAGCGCCGCCATAATAGACGACGTTATAGGCATTATCGTGCTCACTTTCGTTATAGGCTTTAGAAATCCCGGCACAAATCCGGCGGGCGTGATAGTGAACACTCTGCTGTTCCTCGCTTTCTGCGCGGCTTTCGGCTTTGCGTTCTATTACCTGTTCAAGTTCCTGGATTCCCGCTACGAGCACCGGCGCAGGATACCCATACTCAGCCTGGCTATGTGCTTCGCCTTTTCATATGTGGCCGAGCACTATTTCGGCATTGCCGACATAACCGGCGCTTATGTGGCCGGCATTGTGCTGTGCAGCATTCGTGACAGCAAATATATAGCCGAAAAAATGGATATCAGCAGCTATATGCTCTTTGGCCCCATATTCTTTGCCAGTATAGGCCTTAAAACCAGTCTTGAAGGCCTTGACGCCGGTATTCTCGTATTTTCGCTGGCCTTTGTGGCCGTGGCGCTGGTCGCCAAGATAATAGGCTGCGGCTTGACGAGCAAGCTCTTCGGCTACAGCTGGCCCGACGCCCTCAAAGTTGGCATAGGAATGATGACCCGGGGCGAGGTGGCCCTGATCGTTGCGCAAAAGGGTCTGGCCGTTGGCCTGATGGACCGCCGATACTTCACCGCGGTGATACTGCTTATCGTTATTTCATCCGTCGCCACGCCGATTTTACTTAAACTCATGTACCGCCGGGACGAGGTTCCCCGCCACCGAGGAAAGCTTTGAGCGCAAAAAATGTCAAATATTGACGGAAAAATTTGAAAAAAATTTGCAAAAATTGTCAGTTGGTGTTGACAAGGGCCGCAAAATGATATATAATGTTATTGCGACGGGAGCTTTGTCCGGCGCGAAAAAATAATTAAAACGGAGGATCTGTTAATGATAAGCAGACATCTTGACGCCATGGGACGCGTAGTAATTCCCCAGGAGATGCGCTACAAGCTGAATATAACCCACAATACTCTCCTTGATATCACCCTAAAGGGCAGTAAAATCATTATCACCAAGTCGGGCGAGAGCTGCGCCGTCTGCGGCAAAACCGGCGATATTCTTGAGGGCGCCGAGGTTTGCATGGACTGCGCCCGCAATATTGCCGAAAGGCTCGCTCAGAAGTGAAGCTTTCCAACCTTGTCCCAAACGACTGCCGCGGCGGAATACTTGAAATAACGCCGGCCTACCTTCGGGAAAGGGGGCTGGAGGGAGTTATATTGGATATTGACAACACTCTCATCGGCCATAATGTGCCCCTGCCGACGGCGGAGATAATAGCCCTGCTTGACGAGTACAGGAGCCGCGGCATTCGGTTCTGCGTGGTGTCAAATAACCGCCGCCCGAGGGTGGCGGCCTTTTGCGAAAAAATAGGCGTGGCGGATTTCGTCTGGGACGCTTTAAAGCCTGCGGCCGCCGGTTATATCAGGGCGGCGGAGCTGCTGGAGCTTCCGCCCGAGAAGATTGCCGCCGTGGGCGATCAGATATATACCGACGTGTGGGGCGCCAGACGGGCGAACTGTTACGCGGTGCTGCTGAAGCCCATCCACAAGGGCAAAGAGGGGCTGTTTATCGCGTTTAAACGGCTGCTGGAAAAGCCCGTGCTTTTTTATCTGAAAATCAAAGGTATGATAAAATGAATATAACCGCAAAAACTTTGCCGTTGGGCGTTATCGGGCATCCGATCGCCCATTCGATTTCGCCGGAAATACATAATTTCATTTTGAACTGTCTGGAGATGAATTATTTTTACTGCGCCTATCATGTGCTGCCCGAAAATCTTGCCGATGCGCTGAGGGGCGCGCGCGCCCTTGGCATAAGGGG
>CANRHW010000203.1 GCA_947630525.1 uncultured Clostridia bacterium
TTAAACAAAAATTTTCTGCCAAAATGGGGCCCCCGCAAAACGGTGAAGCCGATTTTGTGGGGAAAAGGAGTCACAGCGAGGTAAGCCAAGTTTAGATTTTTTAAATCTAAACTTGCGATACCGAGCTTGTGACGACGCCGGTCTGCGCAATTTTTTTACAGCCCCACTTTTAAATTTTACTTTTCGCTCATATAGGGATAAACGATATCCGTGGATGGGACAAGGTTTTCCTTAGTGCACTTGATGTTCACCCAGCGGATAAGGTTAAAGATGCTGCCCGCCTTATCGTTGGTGCCGGAGGCGCGCGCTCCTCCGAAAGGCTGCTGGCCGACTACCGCGCCGGTGGGCTTGTCGTTGATATAGAAGTTGCCGGCGGCGTTGCCGAGGGCCTTTTCCATATGGACAACGGCGCTGCGGTCCTGAGCGAAAATCGCGCCGGTCAGAGCGTAAGCGCTGGTGGCGTCGCAGAGCCGGAGCGTTTCGTCCAGCTTGTCGTCGTCATACACATAAATAGTGATAACGGGGCCGAAGATCTCCTCGACCATGGTCTTGAAGTCGGGCTTTTTAGCCAAAATAACGGTGGGCTTTACGAACCAGCCCTTGGTGTCGTCATAGGAGCCACACAGGACCTCGGCGTCCTCGGAGGCGTTGGCGTAATCTATGTAGCTCTTGATATTGTCAAAAGAGGCCTTATCTATGACCGCGCCCATAAAGGTGCTGAAATCGGCCACATCGCCAACAGTGAGCTTGGCCGCCTCGGCCAAAACCTGTTCGCGCACCTGATCCCAGATGGAAGCGGGGATATAGGCGCGGCTGGCGGCGGAGCACTTTTGCCCCTGATATTCAAAGGCGCCCCTTACAATGGCGGCCACAAGGGGCTCTATGGCGGCGCTCTTGTGAGCGAAAATGAAGTCCTTGCCGCCGGTCTCGCCCACTATGCGGGGGTAGCTCTTGTACGAAGCAATGTTCTGACCAACGGTAGTCCAAACGCCGCTGAACACCTTGGTGGAGCCGGTGAAGTGGAAACCGCCAAAGTCGGGATGAGGAATTACGTACTTGCTGACGTCCACGCCCCGGCAGGGGATAAAGTTGATAACGCCGGCGGGGAGCCCGGCTTCTTCCAAAAGCTTCATAAAGTAATAGTTGGAAAGCACCGCCGTGGTAGAGGGCTTCCAAAGCACGGTATTGCCCATGACCGCCGGAGCCATGGGAAGATTGCCGCCGATGGACGTAAAGTTGAAAGGCGTCAGCGCCGTAACGAAACCGTCAAGCGGGCGGTACTCGTTGCGGTTCCAAACCGCGCCCACGCTGTTGGGCTGAATTTTATACAGCTCCTGGGCGTTATAAACGTTGTAGCGTATAAAGTCGGTGAGCTCGCAGGCGGAATCTATCTCGGCCTGGAAAGCCGTTTTGCTCTGACCCAGCATGGTGGCGGCATTGAGCTTGGCCCGCCAGGGACCGGCCAGCAGGTCGCCGGCCTTCATAAAGATAGAAGCTCTGTGCTCCCAAGGCATATTGGCCCAGGCCTCTTTGGCGGCCATGGCGGCCTCGATAGCCATTTTGAGTTCCTTTTCACCGGCCATGCTGCATTCGGCCAGCACGTGGTGATGGTCGTGGGGCATGGTCACGGTGACGGTATTTTCAGTAAATATTTCCTTGCCGCCTATTACCAGAGGTATTTTTACCACCATGGAGCTCTGACGTTCAAGCTCGGCCTTTAAAGCGGCCCTTTCGGGGCTGCCGGGCATATAGCCGTGAATTGGCTCGTTGGCGGGCTCGTGTATTGAGAAGTACGCGTTGTTCATTATTTGTCATCCTTTCTAAAAATTTCTATATTAATTATACAACAGTTTGCTGTTTTGTCAAGAGGGATTTTACGCGCTGAGCCGCAGGCTCCCGGCCCGGCAGAGGGGAACGAGCCCCGTTCTTTCCCAGCAAAAAGCCTTGGCATATTTAGCTCCGGCCACGGTGGGCCTCGCCTTGCCATCGGCGGCGGGTATCAGCTCCAGCAGTTCCATGCCCGGCCCGTATACGGCCAGAAGCAGCTTTGCGCCGGTATTGACGCTGTCAATTTCGATCTCGCCGGAGGGCAGCTGCCGCAGGGAAATTATCCCCGCCGCCCGACTGCCGTCGGCCACAAAGTCCAGCTCGTTTTCCCGGGCATAGCCGCAGGCCGCGCCGTCCGCCGGGCCGCCGTAAAGGACGGGATTGCCGTCAAAGGCGTTTTGCCCCACGGATTGGAGACCCGAGGGCAGCCTCACGCTGTCCAGCCCGGCGCCGGCAAAGGCCCCCTCGCCCACAGTCAGCACAGTATCGGGCAAACTTACGCTGCGGGAGGCCAGCTTTTCCAGCCCCGCAAAGGCCCAGTCCCCCACCGAGGCGACGCCCTCCTCTACGACAAGGCGGTTTATGCCGTCACGGAAAGCCGCCCAGGGAGCGCCGTCCGGGTCGGTATAGGGGTCTTTTCTCCGGTACCGCTCACTGTGAGCACGCCATTTTCAAA
>CANRHW010000204.1 GCA_947630525.1 uncultured Clostridia bacterium
CCCTATCCGATACTTGTATTATATCCTATTTGTCTTTAAAAGGCAATTAGAATATATCTTTATTATACGAGGGAGGTATACAAATGACAAAAAGAAAAAGGGCGGGAGTGAAGTTTTGCATTGTGTGCGGGAGAAAAATCCCGGAATGCAGCAACCGCCACAAAATATGCAGCGAACGCTGCGCCAAAAAACGAAAAAATCTTACGCGCAACGGACTGCCGGCACCCTACGAGTATGCGACCGAGCCGCCTATTACCTATTATTCATTGGGAGAAATACAGAGAAGGGCCAGGGCGGAGGGCCTCAGTTACGGTCAGTATATGAGCAGGATGCACAGCGAGGGAATGAGCTTTGAAGGCATACAAACAGCTAATTGACGAATACTTTGAACAGTGCGCCGGGAAGCCCTGTGAGGGCAAAAACGGCGAGATCGTCAGAGCAAACGGCAAGCCGCCTACGCTGACGGGACTTGCGCTGGCGCTGGGGTTCAACAGCAGGGCGGATCTGATGGAATTCGGCAGGAGCAAAAGGGGAAAGGAGCTTATTGAAAAGGCCCGGCTCAGAATAGAAAATTATAATGAAGAAAAATTGTTTGAAAAGGACTTTGCCAGAAGCGCGATATTTAATCTGACCAACGCCCGCGAGGATCAGGCGGCGGAGGAGGAAGAAAAGGAGTCGGAAACCAAAATTCCGGCGGAGCTCATGGGGTCGGCCTTCGTGGATCTATACAGAGATATCGCCGGAGGCGGCCACGGGGAATACGTGCTAAAGGGCGGCAGGGGCAGCGCAAAATCTTCGTTCGTGGCTTTGGTCATAATTGAAAGACTGATGAGCCACGAGGACGAGCACGCCGCCGCTATGCGGCAGGTGGGGGCTACGCTCAGGGACAGCGTTTATGCCCGGCTGTGTTGGGCTATCGGGGCCTTGGGGCTGGAAAAGGAGTTCGAGTGCAGGCAGACACCGCCGGAAATAGTGAGAAAGAGCACCCGCCAGAAAATATTTTTCAGGGGCGCGGACGACCCGTCCAAGCTTAAATCGCTGACGCCGACTTTCGGCCACATAGGAATGCTGTGGCTGGAGGAGTTGGACCAGTTCGGCGGAGAGGCCCAGGTGAGGAGCATTGAACAGAGCTTGCTCCGGGGAGGAGACGGGCTTGTGTTTATGTCTTTCAATCCCCCGCTGAGCAAAAATAATTGGGCCAACAGATATGTGGCGACGCCTAAGAAAAACCGTCTGGTTCATCACAGCACCTATTTGGACGTTCCCAGTCAGTGGCTGGGCAGCCGCTTTATAGAAGAGGCGGAATATTTAAAGGAAACAAATCCTCAGGCCTACGCCAATGAGTATCTGGGCGAGTGCGGCGACAGCGGCGGACTGGTATTTGAAAATTTGACGGTCAGGGAAATTGGAGATGAGGAAATCAGCCGCTTTGACAGGATATATAACGGTATCGACTGGGGCTGGTACCCGGACCCCTTTCGTTTTTGCAGGTGCGCATATCTGTCCGGGGAAAGGCGGCTGTTCATCTTTGACGAAATAAGCGGGAACAAGCTGTCCAACGGAGACATATCCGAGCTGTTGAGAGAAAAGGGCGTTGGCTACGGAGATAAGATAACGGCCGACAGCGCCGGTGAGGGCCCTAAGAGCATTGAGGACTTGAAGTCGGCGGGCTTTATGATAAGGGGCGCGGTCAAGGGCCCCGGAAGCGTGGAATATTCGATGAAATGGCTGTGCGGCCTGCGGGAAATTGTGGTGGACGACCATAGATGCCCGGCGGCGGCAAAGGAATTTATGGAGTATGAGTTTGAGCGGGATCGGGACGGACAGATAATGGCGGGTTATCCCGACCGAAACAATCACAGTATAGACGCGGTGAGATACGCTTTGGAAGAGGTGTGGCGAAAGCGCGGAATAAAATAAGTCGGGAGCCCACATCGTCTTATAGGCGTAAGGAGCGGAATTTTGATAAAAATGGGAGAGGGGAAAATGTTCGGAAAGTGGAAAAGAAGCCCAAGTGTGCCTGATGTGCGGACAGAGATTGGTTGTATGGACGGAGCCAGGCGCAGATGGCGGGAAATGTACATGAGCCGCAGCGGCTTGCGGCTGCCGGCGGCGGTGGCCGGAGAACTGGCAAGACTGACCACAGTGGAAATGAAGGTCAAAATCGGAGGCAGGAACGGGGAATTTTTGGAAAAAAGCCTTGACCCGTTACTGAGCAGACTGCGCCGGGAGCTGGAATACGGTCTGGCGGAGGGCTGCTTGGTACTGAGACCTTACTACGACGGGAAAAAGCTTAGAGTAGACGCCGTAAAGGGGGATTGCTTCCGCCCGGAGGCATGGGACAGCGACGGAAATATTACCGGCGCGGTGTTCTGTCAGGAGATAAAAAAAGGCGACGTATACTACGTCAGGGAGGAGAGGCACCGCCTTGACGGCGGGCGTTATACGGTGGAAAATACCGCGCGGAAATGCCGGACGCCCGGGGAGGTCGGAGTCAGTGTG
>CANRHW010000205.1 GCA_947630525.1 uncultured Clostridia bacterium
TGCCCGAGAACTACGCGTACGCTGACCAGCCCATCACCGCTGAGCTGACCGGTAAAGCTCCTACTCCTCCCGAGCCCGGCGACAAGCAGGTTGACGAAATCGTTACGGACCTGTCCGACGTTGAAGAGCTTCCCAAGCAGCTTGAAGTTAAGCTGTCCGACGGCACTACCGAGACTGTAAACGTTACTTGGCAGAACAACTATGACGGTACCTATACCGCAATTCTTCCCGACGGCTTTACTTTCAGCCAGACCGTTGATAGGACTGAATATACGGCTAACATTTCCGTTGACACCCTGCTCACCGTAACCGGTACGGCTACGCCTGTTGCAGGTGAGGACGGCAAGATGGCTATAAGGGTAAGCATCCAGCGTAATGCCGACTACGCGGGCAGCAAGGCTCCCATCAGCGACGGCGAAACCGTATATCTTATCACGACGATATATAGGAATGTTGAGGGTGTGCTTGAACCTGTAGCGAAGAACACCATAGGTCAGGAGATTCCCGGTGTAGTTATACCGCAGACTGACGCGCTTGTAATCGATAGCCAGATAGATGGCGATATCGTATGTGTAAGCGTTGTTCGCAACTTCAATACCGAGGCCGCTCTTGGTGCCCAGATAGGTTCCGACGGCCAGTATAACCTTGGCGAGCCCCTGGCTACCGCTACTTATATCAGCCTTTAATAATCAACCGATATAAGTCCATAATTTAGTTTAGCTAATCAAATACGGACGGTTGGACTTCCTTCCGTCCGTATTTTGAGATAGCTCTCCGGCAAAACCGGACCGTAATATTTTTCAGAAAAGAGGAAAAAGAAAATGAGGAATTTAAAAAAGGCCATCCTTCTCGTTCTTGTCCTTGCGCTGGCTGTAAGCGTATTCGCCGGCTGCAATAACAACGATAAGGAACCGGTCGAAAACAACAGTGAGCAGAACAATGAGCAGGAAGAAAAGGTAGTTTACAACGTTGGCCTTATCCAGCTTGTTCAGCACGACGCTCTTGACGCTGCTACCCAGGGCTTCCGCGACGCCCTTACTGAAAAGCTGGGCGAGGACGGCGTAAACTTCAATTTCCAGAACGCCGCCGGTGACACCAATACCTGCAACACCATCGTTAATCAGTTCGTATCCTCCGGCGTGGACCTTATCTTCGCCAACGCTACTCCCGCTCTCCAGGCGGCCGTAAGCGCTACCGCTGAGATACCCATTGTCGGCACCTCCATCACCAGCTATGAAGTTGCCCTCGACGAGGACGACTGGGCCAACCGTGTGACCGGCAAAAACGTTACCGGCACCGCCGATTTGGCTCCTCTTGCCGAGCAGGCCGCCATGTTCAAGGAGCTGTTGCCCGACGTTAAGACCATAGGTCTGCTTTACTGCTCCGGCGAGGCCAACTCTCAGTATCAGGTAGACGTTGTCGCCGAAGAGCTTACCAAGCTGGGATATACCGCCGTTAAGTACGCTTTCGCCGACTCCAACGACGTTGCCGCGGTTACTACCAACGCCTGCCAGGAAAGCGACGCCCTTTATATCCCCACCGATAACACCGTTGCTTCTAACGCTGAAATCGTTAACAACATCACCATCCCCGCCAACATTCCCGTTATCGCCGGTGAGGAGGGCATCTGCAAGGGTTGCGGTATCGCTACCCTGTCTATCTCTTATTATGACATCGGCCATGTTGCCGGTGACATGGCTTATGACATCCTTGTGAACGGCGCCGATCCCGCTACAATGGAAATCGGTTATGCCGACACTCTTACCAAGGAGTACGTACCCTCCCGTATGGAGCAGTTTGGTATCACTCCTCCCGAAGACTATGTGGCCATTGAGGAATAAATTTCGATAATCATAAAAAGAGCAATGGGGCTGCGAGGGTGGACCTCGTAGCCCCGGTTCTTTAATAAGGGGAAATTTTTATGCTGACATTTATCAGCTCGTTGCCGGGCCCCATAGCTCAGGGCATAATCTGGGGCATTATGGCAATAGGCGTATATATAACATTCAGAATACTGGATATCGCCGATCTGACCGTGGACGGCACAATGGGCACCGGCGGCGTTACGCTGGTGGTCCTTGTGGCGGGCGGCATGAACGTGGGCCTTGCCATGTTGATAGCCTTTTTGGCGGGCTGCGCCGCAGGTCTTGTGACCGGCATTTTCCACACCAAGTTCGGCATACCGGCCATTTTGTCGGGTATTCTGACGCAGCTTATACTTTATTCGGTTAACCTGCGCATCACCGGCCAGCGCTCCAACGTGCCGCTGTCGGTGGACAGATACAATCTTGTGCTGTCGCTGCGTAACCTGAGCAGAGCCATATTAGTGGCCGCTCTGTTCGCCGCGGCTATAATCGCCATCATGTATTGGTTCTTCGGCACCGAGCTTGGGCACTCGCTGCGGGCTACGGGCTGCAATCTGCACATGGCGCGGGCTAACGGCATTAACACCGACAACAACAAGATAATCGGTTTGGTGCTCTCAAACGGAATGGTCGCCCTGTCCGGCGCACTGCTGGCACAGTATCAGGGCTTTGCGGATATCAACATGGGCCGCGGCGCAATCGTTATCGGTCTGGCCGCGGTGATAATCGGCGAGGTGCTTTTGGGCAAAATCTTCAAAAACTTTGCCTTAAAGCTGTTTGCCGCGGTGATTGGCGGCATAATCTACTACATTGTTATTACGCTGGTTCTTCAAATGGGCCTCAACGCCAACGATTTAAAGATGCTGTCCGCTCTGGTGGTCGCCGTATTCCTCGGCATACCCTATTGGCAGCGTAAGATATCCGAGCGCAGGGGCGCTTCCGACCGTAAGGCCGCAAAGGAGGTGCAGGGCTGATGCTGAAAGTAAACGGAGTCTACAAGACTTTCAAC